>NC_019738.1:0-30000 GCF_000317515.1 Allocoleopsis franciscana PCC 7113
CTTTATATAGATATAAGCGAGCTAATGGTATAGCTTGCTGTATTTAACTTGGACAGTAGGACGCCGTCTACAATAAACGTACCTAGTCTAAAAAGTCGGTTAAATTATTGACCAGCGGCGAAACCCAGGTAAGTAACCGACTCACACATAACACTATTGTGCCCAAGTAGCCGCTGCCTCGCTTGAATAGGCGAGGGCGCATCAGGCAGATGAGTTGTACTAAAAGACGCCCATACTGCGAAGCTGATTGAGTCAAGTGTACAATCAGCGATCTTTCCTATAGAAGACCATGCCACCATTACCCTAGAGGAGAGCTCGTGGAAACTTCCCCAGAACAGTTGTGGAGCCAGGTATTGGAGCGTTTACAGCTACAATTAAGCCGACCCACCTTTGAAACCTGGATTAAGACAGCCAGCGCCGAGCAACTGACGGATAACTGCTTGGTGTTGCGTACTCCCAACCCTTTTGCTAGAAATTGGTTGCAAAAATACTACATCAAGACGATCTCAGATGTGGTACAGGATATTTTAGGCCAACCAGTGGAGATTCAACTGTTGGTCACTGCCGGGGATGATCACTCTCCCATTAGCGATACCGGAATTTCCTGGTCTGTTCCTATTGGCAGCAGTGTTTCAGAGGGTATATCGAATTCCCCGCCGAGATTGCCGGAGTTAAATCATAAGTATGTTTTTTCTCGCTTTGTTGTGGGTTCTAATAATCGCATGGCTCATGCAGCCTCGCTGGCTGTAGCAGAATCTCCAGGACGTGAGTTTAACCCTCTGTTTTTATGTGGGGGTGTGGGCTTAGGCAAAACTCATTTGATGCAAGCTATTGGTCACTTTCGTTTGGATAAGTGCCCGGATTCTAAAATCTTTTATGTCTCTACTGAGCAGTTTACCAATGACTTGATTGCGGCGATTCGCAAAGATAGTATGCAGAGTTTCCGCGAACATTATCGGACAGCCGATGTCCTTCTGGTCGATGATATTCAATTTATTGAGGGTAAGGAATATACCCAAGAAGAGTTTTTTTATACATTCAATACTTTGCACGAGGCGGGGAAGCAAGTTGTATTGGCGTCAGACCGTCCTCCGAATCAAATTCCCCGCTTACAGGAACGCCTATGTTCCCGTTTTTCGATGGGTTTAATTGCTGATATTCAAGCCCCGGACTTGGAAACGCGAATGGCTATTTTGCAAAAAAAGGCTGAGTATGAAAATATTCGTCTGCCGCGATCGGTCATTGAATATATTGCCACTCACTACACTTCCAACATTCGCGAACTAGAGGGAGCATTGATTCGGGCTGTGGCTTATGTTTCAATTTCGGGTTTACCGATGACCGTAGAGAATATTACACCGATTTTGAACCCCCCGATTCCCAAGGTCAAAGCTTCTCCCGATACTATTTTAATGACGGTGGCAGATGCGTTTAATGTCTCAATCGAAGATTTGAAGGGTAACTCTCGACGCCGAGAAATTAGTTGGTCTCGGCAAATTGGTATGTACTTAATGCGGCAACATACAGATTTGAGTTTGCCCAGAATTGGTGAGGAATTTGGTGGCAAAGACCATACTACGGTGTTATATAGTTGTGATAAAATAGGCCAACTGCGAGAGAGTGATGCTACAGTGGATCAGACCTTGCGTCAGTTGAGCGATCGCATCAACCTAACCAGCCAAACCAAAAATCAAAATTGAACCTTTTTAGCCCTATCGAAGGCAACATCAAAAAATTAATATTTCTTAATCTATTGGCTTGTCCCTTTTCAGACGCTTAGCCTTTATACTCAAATGCTCGGAGAGAAGTCGTGGAAAATCTCTGAGTAAGTATAAATACTTTGTGGAAAAACTAGCTTACTTTTCCACAGTTTTTCCACAATCTGAAAGTCTACAAACGATTGATTCAGAATGAGGTTGTGTGGTTTTTCCACATTTTCCACAGCCTTGAGGATGAAGCAGACGAATGACGAAAATGTGAATGGAGAGCAAAGCCAGACGTTGACCAGAATCAAGCACAGAATTATCCTGAGTATTGCTCTTGGGGATTGACTGACCTGATGAAACGTCTGGTTCAGTTCTACCCGTAGCCCTGTAATCGTAGTCATTATTTGAACCACAACCTGAGCGACATATTGTAATTTTTATGAAACTAATTTGTACTCAAAGTGACCTCAACACCAACCTCTCACTGGTAATACGGGCGGTTCCTTCTCGTCCCACTCATCCGGTGTTGGGAAATGTTTTATTAACCGGGAATCCAGACACTCAACAGGTACGCCTCACCGCCTTTGATCTCAGCCTTGGCATTCAAACCAGCTTTGCGGCGAACGTCCTGCAAGGTGGAGAAATTGCCATACCTGCCAAACTGCTCAATGATATTGTTTCACGTCTACCTGATGGGGAAATTACGTTAGAGGACGAGGTCGGGGAAACCGTCAACGAGACAGAGACGGACAGACGGATTGTCACCTTAACTTCGGCTTCTGGGCGTTACCAAGTCCGAGGCATGAGTTCTGAAGAGTTTCCAGAACTGCCCCAAATTGCAGGGACAGCCGTCTCTCTCCCTGTAGAAGCCTTGGTTGATGGATTGCGGGGTTCTCTGTTTGCCACGAGTTCTGACGAAACCAAGCAAGTGCTTACGGGAGTTCACTTCACCATGCAGCAAGATACTTTAGAATTTGCCGCAACTGATGGTCACCGATTAGCGGTAGTGAAAACTACAAATCAAGCGGTTGCCGATAGCGAGAAGGCAGACGAAGAGGGTTCAGCCGCAGAAGACTCAAAAGCATCACAGAACAGTTACACTCCCTCTAATGAGGCTTCTCAGCTAGAGCTGACTGTACCCGCCAGAGCCTTGCGGGAGTTGGAGCGAATGTTCGCACCGCACCAACCCACCGATACAGTTGCCCTTTACCTAGAGCCGGGTCAGATTATTTTTCAAGGGGGAAATCAGCGTTTAACCAGCCGCACCCTGGAAGGGCAGTACCCACCTTATCATCAACTCATTCCACGTCAGTTCCAGCGTCAGCTAACGATTGACCGGCGTCAATTACTTAGTTCAGTCGAGCGGATTGCGGTTTTGGCTGACCAAAAAAATAATGTTGTCAAGTTCAGCATTGATAGTGTTAACCAACAGCTTTCTTTATCAGTAGAAGCTCAGGATGTGGGTAGTGGGCAGGAATCGATGTCAGCCCAAGTTACGGGTGAAAGCATTGATATTGCCTTCAATGTCAAGTATTTGATTGATGGATTAAAAGCTCTTTCTACGTCTGATATTCAGATACAAATGAATGCCGCTAATAGTCCTGTCATTTTGACACCGCTAGGGGGACGCAAGATGATTTATTTGGTAATGCCCGTGCAGCTTCGGAATTAAACTTGGGACGATAACTGATATCATTGGAGCCAGAGTTAGAACCGCTTATTTTCTAGCCATTTTATAATCATTTTGGCTTCAATAGTAGGATTTTATGGTTCAACTTACAAAGCAAAGTTTAGCTATCATTCCTCTTGATCAATCCTAATATTTAACCATGAATAGCCATAAGACTGATGCAGATAAGGGGCATATTTTAATTGTCGATGATACCCCAGAAAATCTGCAAGTCTTATCAAATACACTTTCTAAGCAAGGCTATAAAGTCCGGTGTGTGGTCACAGGACAAATGGGCATTCGAGCCGCACGTTCGGCTTCACCCGATTTGATTCTACTCGATATCCGAATACCGGATATGAATGGATATGAAGTCTGCGAACAACTCAAACGTGACGCACAAACATCCGAAATTCCCGTCATTTTTCTCAGCGCTTTAGATGAAACATTGAATAAGGTAAGAGCCTTTACTGCTGGGGGAGCAGATTATATTACCAAACCCTTTCAGGTTGAAGAAGTTTTGGCACGGGTTGAACATCAACTAATAATTCGTAAGCTCACCAAGCAACTTCAATCACAAAACGAACAACTGCAACAAGAGATTGAAACTCGTAAACAATCCGAGACTCGATTACAGCAAGAAGTGGCAGAACGTCAGCGAGCCGAACAAGCTCTGCGCCAAGCTTGTGACGCCCTAGAAGCCAAAATTGAACAACAGCTAGCCGAGCGCGAAAAACTGCTTGTGTTGTTGAATTCTCTGCAAAATCCCTCCTACGTCTATCAAGTTGGAGGTTCTCTACCTCCGAGTGCTCCCAGCTATGTCAAACGTCAGGCGGATGGGGAATTATACCAAGCTCTCTTGCGAGGAGAATTTTGCTATGTATTGACTTCTCGGCAAATGGGCAAATCGAGTCTGCGGATACGAACCATGCACCGTTTGCAAGCAGTAGGTGTCCGTTGTGGCTCAATTGATCTAACTGCGATTGGTACGCAACAAGTTACTTCAGAACAATGGTATGCCTCGGTTGTCGGCTACCTAGTTAACAGTTTCCAACTCAAATTTAATTTACGTGCTTGGTGGCGCGGTAACGACAGCGTGCTTCGCGCTGAGTTATCATCTGTAAGCCGCCTGAGTGAATTTTTGGAACAGGTGCTGTTGGTCGAAATTCAGCAAAATATTATCATTTTTATTGATGAAATTGACAGCGTACTCGGCCTAGAATTTCCAATTGAAGATTTTTTTGCCCTGATTCGAGTCTGCTACAACAGACGGGCTGAAAATCCAGCCTATAAACGCCTTACCTTTGCCATGTTTGGTGTTGCCATGCCCACGGCTTTAATGACTGATATCAACCGCACACCCTTTAATATTGGACGTGCCATTCATCTAGCTGGATTTACCTCTGATGAAATAACTTCTCTGGTGTCAGGATTAGCTGGAATTGTGAACCACCCTGAAACGGTTCTTCAAAAAATATTGTATTGGACAGGAGGTCAGCCTTTCTTAACTCAGAAGCTCTGTTATTTTGTCCGAATGGCCGGTAAAAAGCAAGGTAACAACAAGGATGACGCGGCAAGTGTTGTGACCTCGTCGTCCCTCCCCCTCTGTGCATCTTCTTCCCCAAGTGACGAGAGCTGTTGGGTGGATCAATTAGTACATACTTGTATCATCGAAAATTGGGAGTCCCAAGATGAACCAGAACATCTTAAGACCATTCGGGATCGGATTTTTCGGTGTTCTTTGGGCAATCAATTTATAAAAAATGAACAATGCGCCGATCGTATACTGAGGATTTATCAAAAAATTTTACAAAATCAAAGCGTAGTAAGCGATGACTCCCCGGAGCAAGTTGAATTACTCCTTTCGGGATTGTTGGTGAAATGTGATAGCACACTTAAAGTGCATAACCGAATTTATCAAGCTGTTTTTAATTTGGAATGGGTGAACAAGCAGTTAGAAAAATTGCCATCCTATACGCCGATGTTTTCAGCTTGGCTTTCCGCCATACCGTTGTCCGGAGTATAGCTTCAGCTCAAAGCATCCATTTATTGCTTGAGCAAGTCGAGTTACTGGTACACAGCTAGGCTTGGAATGTGGGAATATCAAAAGATGAGTACTTAGGTCGCAGGGTTGAAAACTGCTTAAGCTTCATACTTCATACTTCCTACTTCATACTTTTCATGACTTCTGTACCCAATCACCGCCCCAAAAACCTCTCCCTAGGTCCTTTGGAAACAGAGATTCTCAATCTCGTCTGGGAACTGGGTTCTGCCACTGTTAAGGATATACATGAACGAATTTTGGCTGACCCTGATCGGGAGTTAGCTTACACTTCGGTGACTACCGTCCTGCGTCGCTTGACCCAAAAAGGCTGGCTGAGTTGCGATCGTCCTTTGGACGCTGCCAGGGGCGATCGCCAAGCGCGTGCTTTTCGTTGGACACCCTTAGTCTCTCGTGCAGAGGCGCAGGTACTCCAATCCCATGACCAACTCAATCGATTTCTGGCTGTTAGTAACCCGGATATTGTAGCGGCTTTTGCCGATCGCCTGGATACTGCCAGTTTAGAGCAAATTGAGGCGATCGCACTTCGGATTCAAGCCGCACGTCGAGCTAGAGAGGAGCAGGAGTGATGCATCTAATCATGATTTTGACGGCGTTGAGCCTAGCTTGGTTGCTGCGATGCCGTTACTCTAAAGCCACAGGGAACTGGATTCAGCGCTGGCAAAAAACTCTATTATTATTTCTCTTACCCCCCTTATTGCTGTTAATGACAGCGCTCGCGGTGCTGTTGATGGGGCCACAAGGACAAATGATTGGCCTGCACACCGACGGGTTTAGTTACTCTCTAGTCCTAGTCAGCGTCGGTTTAGCCGTTGGTTTTGGTGTACATTTAGCGGCTCAGGGATGGCAGTCTATCCACAAGATTCGCACTTACCCACAAGTTGACCTAGATGGTCAATCGGCTCGTCTTCTCGATCACCTGACTTTATTTAGTGCTCAGATTGGCTTTTGGCAACCAGAACTGGTGGTGAGTCAAGGACTGCTCCAGACCTTAAAACCTGAGCATCTTCAAGCTGTTTTAACCCACGAACAAGCCCATTACTACTATAGGGATACGTTCTGGTTCTTCTGGCTGGGTTGGTTGCGCCAGATCACGCTATGGTTACCCAATACAGAAGCTTTGTGGCAAGAACTTCTGTTATTACGAGAACTCCGTGCAGATCACTGGGCACGCCAACGTGTAGATAGTTTATTGTTAGCCGAATCGCTACTCATGGTGGTGAGTGCCCCCATGATGGTATCGGAAAATTTTTGCGCTGCCTTTAGCCGTGCAACTCCCCATAATCGCTTACAGGAGAGGATCGAGGCGCTCTTAGGCGAGAGCGAATCTCCGACTCCGTCACCTTCTTGGACTTGGAGTTGGGTGTTTTTATCCCTGCTGCCTTTGATGGCTGTGCCCTTTCATAGTTAAACAGGGCGATCGCTTTAGGGGCATCAGGAGCGGGAGTTCATTGGAGGACGGGAAAACGGGAAATCAAGCAAAAGTCTGCTATCTGTGACGGCAACTTGATATAACCATGACTATTTGCATAGTCTGACCATGACTATGTGCATAACCGTACCATAAAATTAATCTATCTATTGGCTGGTATTAAGGGCGAATAGTTTAAATATTATTAAAATTAAGCAGACGTAATAGTCTATATAAAGAGCAACTCAAATGTGATCGGAAGTTGCTAGTAGGTTGATGAGGCAAAGCGTGAATTTTAGAATTTGGTCTTGGAGTAAACATCCATGAAGACCCAGTCTCTCGAATTCACGATACTCCCAGCCAAGACAGATGCTTAATTTTTTACTGATGACAATATCAACTTCGCTAATGTCCTGATTGGAATCTCTCTTCGTGTACTCCAAATCTCCATCTGCTCAATGGTTTACGGCTCAAATTTATACAGCCGAGCGATATAGTAAAGTCTCACCACAACAGGGAAAATACAAACAAGAATTTTCCTGGTTACTGCTGCTGTTTATCCTGATGCCCTTGCCATTTTTGACCGGGTGTAGTGGATCGTCGAAAACCGGAGCCGAGGCTCAATCAACCTCTTCTAGAAGCAAAACAGAGAAAGGCGGCATAGCAGTGGATGTCGCGATCGCAAAAACTGGAATCATCGAAGAACCGTTAAATTTTATCGGCTCCACCCAACCCGACAGACAAGTATCACTCCGCGCTCAGGTGGAAGGACGCCTCCTCAGTCTACAGGTTGATGTGGGTGACCCGGTGAAAAAAGGTCAAATGCTCGCTCGGTTAGATGATTCCTTACTCGTTACTAGCGTCACTCAGGGACAATCCGAACTGGCGGCACTCCAATCAGAAGTAGCACGCGCCCAAACTCAAGTGACCAATGCTCGTTCCCAAGCCGAACAGGCAAGGGCAGAACTAAAACAGGCACAAGTGGATGCACAACGATTGCGATCGCTCTCCGCTGCGGGTGCCATTACCAAACAACAAGCCGAATTAGCCCAGACAGAGGCTGCCACCGCTCAACAAAGACTCAATTCTGCGATCGCCCAAATTGCCACAGAACAACAAGCGGTAGCAGCCGCTCAAGGTCGAGTGGAAGCCCAACGCGCTGCGATTGCTCAGGCCAAAGAACGCCAATCCTACGCCCTGCTAGCTTCCCCGATTACTGGTGTAGTTTTAGAAAAAATCAGCGAACCCGGAAATCTAGTACAGCCAGGAGGCGAAATTTTACGATTGGGAGACTTTAGTCGTGTCAAAGTCGTGGTTCAAGTGTCCGATCAATACCTCTCAAAGATTCGAGTAGGGCAATCCGTGAAAGTGCGATTGGATGCCCTTCCCAACGAGGAATTCACCGGGCAAGTCACTCGTATTTTGCCCTCCCCCACAGCGAGTACGACGGCTGTTCAGATACCCGTAGAAATCACCATTCCTAATAGTAACGGTAGAATCGGCTCTCAACTCAGAGCAGAAATCAACTTTGAGTCCAACACACAGCCTCGTGTGGTGGTACCCCAATCTGCCCTACAAGGAGAGAGGAACAAGGGAAGTCGAAGCTCTGCAAACTCCCAAAGCCCCAATCCCCAATCCTCTAAGGGGACAGTGTTTGTCGTCACGGGCGAAGGAAACCAAGCTACAGTAAAGTCTCGTCCCGTGCAAGTCGGCAGCAGTGCCAACGGACAGGTTGAAATTCTATCAGGGTTAAAGCCGGGAGAACGCTTTGTTAGCGGCAGTACAAAGCCATTGAAAGATGGCGACTCGGTGCGTCTGAGTATACTCTCACAAAGCCCAGAAAAACAGGAGCAGCGCTAATGCAGAACTCTGGGAAATCGGGATTTAGCCTGAGTGCGACCTCGATTCGCCAACATATTGGCACCCTCATGCTTACCCTCACTGTTATCGTGCTGGGGGTATTTTTCCTCGCCCAACTTCAGGTTGATTTGTTGCCATCGATTACTTATCCCAGGATTGGTGTGCGGCTGTCTGCACCTGGAGTCTCGCCAGAAGTAGCGGTGGAGGAAATCACCAAACCTTTGGAGGAAGCCTTAAGCGCCACCGAGGGAGTGGTGCAAGTGTATTCCCAAACCCGTGAGGGACAGGTGAGTTTAGACCTGTATTTCAAACCTGGGGGTAATATTGATCAAGCTTTAAACGATGCTACGGCTAGCTTTAACCGCGCTCAAGGCCGGTTACCCGATATTGTTGAACAGCCGCGATTGTTCAAGGCTGACCCCTCTCAGTTGCCGGTTTATGAATTCGCCTTGCAGTCACCTTCGTTGCAGGATGTTGATTTGCGCGTGTTTGCTGATGAAGAACTCAGTCGCGAACTTGGCGTTGTGGATGGGGTGGCAGCAGTCGATGTTTCCGGTGGCGTCCAAGAAGAAGTGTTAGTTGAAATTGACTCAAGTCGCTTACAGTCGTTAGGCATTGGGTTAACCGATGTGTTGAATCAACTGCGCGATCGCAATCTGGATGTGTCTGGTGGGCGTCTGCGAGGAGGAGACTCAGAACCCCTAACCCGTACTGTCGCTCGCTTTCGGGACGCACGAGAAATCCGCGATCTCTCGTTTGAAGTTTCTGCCAGTGGTTCGTCACTTGCCGCTATTAATGGCGAACAATCAGCCTCAGGTAATCAGCAATCGGCAAACCCCACTCGTCGTGTTTACCTGCGAGACTTTACTCAAATTATCGACGGGACGGAAGAACAACGGGTGTTTGTTTTCCTGAATGGGGAACCGGCCGTTAAGGTCAGCGTGCAAAAGCAGGCAGACGCTAATACGATTGAAGTCGTCGATGGTGTGAAAAAACGCATCCAAGAGTTGCGTCAATCGGGTTTGATTCCGGAAGATATGGAGATTGTTTCCACATTGGACGAGTCTGTCTTCATCCAGAACTCAATCTCCAACGTTACAACATCGGGTTTGATTGGTGCGGGTTTAGCAGCCTTTGCCGTTTTGCTGTTCCTGGGTTCTCTCAGGCAAACCTTAATTATTACGATCGCCATCCCTCTAGCCACCCTAGCGGCAATTATTTTAATGCAGCTATTTGGCCTATCCATCAACGTGTTCAGCTTGGGGGGTTTAGCCTTAGGAGTCGGGATTGTCGTCGATAATGCGATCGTCATGCTAGAAACCATCTCAGAAGGTGTCGGCATGACTCCAGGGCAAACGACCCCCACTCGTTTAGGGGCTAGTCAATTGATTGACCAAGCCGTCAGGAGTTCACAGGAGGTTGAATCCGCATTAGTTGCCTCTACCACTACTAACTTAGTTTCAGTCCTGCCGTTTTTGCTGATTGGTGGCTTCTTCGCGCTGCTATTTAATGAATTAATTCTCACCATCAGCTTTTCTGTCGCCGCTTCTTTATTAGTGGCGCTGACGGTTGTGCCAGCGATCACCTCACGCCTCCTAGCCGTGCGCTGGTCAAGTGGAGCGAGCAACTTTTGGCCGTTACGCCAGTTTAACCTGCGGTTTGAGGCGGCGACGAGAGGTTACATGAGCTTTTTGGGATTAATCCTGCGTTTTCGACTCCTGGTTATTGTGCTTGCCTTCCTGATTCTGGGCGGCGGCAGTGGATTTTTAGTGGGTCAAATTCCTCAAGAAATCTTACCCCGCATTAGCACAGGGCAGGCATCCCTATTTGCTCAATTTCCTCCCGGTACGACAGTGGCAACAAACCGCAAGGTGATGAGTGTGGTGGATGAAATTCTCCTACAACAGCCGGAAACCGAGTATGTCTTTACCACCTCCGGTGGTTTTCTGTTCGGCAGCAATACGTCGGAGAATGCTTTGCGGGGTTCGAGTAATATCACCCTCAAACCGGGTACTGATATTGATGCGTTTGTTGAGCGTGTTACTAAAGAGTTCAATAAGCTGAATTTAGTGGGGATTCGTCTGCGAGTGAGTCCGGGGCAGGTGCGGGGTATCGTCCTGACAAACTCCCCCGTCCGAGGCGCAGAAGTTGATGTGACTCTCCAAGGAACCAATCCCCAAAAACTGCAACAAGCTGGACGACAAGTGCTGGAAGCTCTCGATGAGCGAGCCACCCTAGTACGCTTTCGCCCAGATGCTGACCCCCGGCAACCGGAAGTGCAAATCCGCCCAGATTGGGAACGTGTGGCAGAATTTGGGTTAACGGCAAAAGACATTGGGGACACGATTCAGACTTCCATTCAGGGTTCAGTCCCAACTCAGCTACAACGAGGCGATCGCTTAGTGGATGTGCGGGTACAGCTCAATCAGGAAATCTTGCAACGTCCGACCCAGTTGGCGCAGGTGCCCTTACTGATCGAGAACAATAGCCAAATTCGTTTGGGAGATGTGGCGACGGTTAGCAAAGGAGAAGCGCCAGGTGAAATTCAACGGATTAACCAACGGCAAGTGTTCCAGATTGCCGGAAACTTAGCTGAGGGAGCAACGTTGAGCGATGCGATCGCCCAAACAAACACTGTTCTCGCTTCGATCAACTTACCCGATGGCGTCTCTGTACTCCCCAGTGCCACCCAAGAAACCAATCGACAGTTGCAAAATTCTCTCAAGATTTTGGGGGGATTAGCGGCATTCTTGGTTTTTGTGGTGATGGCGGTACAGTACAACTCGTTGATTGACCCTTTGGTGATCATCCTGACGGTACCTCTTGCCTTGGCTGGGGGAATTTTTGGACTTTACATTACCAAAACGGCAATTGGCGCAACCGTACTCGTGGGGGCAGTATTGTTGGTGGGGATTGTCGTCAACAATGCCATCATCATGGTAGAGTTAGCCAACCAAATTCGTGAGCGCGAGGACATTGACCGCAAAACAGCCATTTTGAAAGCGGCTCCGCAGCGCCTACGACCGATTATGATGACTACCATTACGACGGTCTTGGGCTTATTTCCCCTAGCGTTAGGTATTGGGGAAGGCTCAGAATTTCTGCAACCTTTGGGCGTTGTTGTCTTTTCGGGTTTATCTTTAGCAACACTTTTAACCCTATTTATCATCCCCTGTTTCTACGTGCTGCTGCATGAGTTTCCAGGGGAAAAGAAGCCACCCCGCAAGCGGCGGGTTGTGGATAAAAAATCATTAGAAACCGTTTACCGTCACTCTCCTGATAATTAAATTTCGGACATTTGTAATATAGGATACTATCCTCAATGGCGTTTGGCTTCCTAGAACTCTATCTATATAGATAGTCCCTCACTCCGAGGCACTGCCACAATGAAAATGAAAGAATCTCTGCCTCATAGGATCAAGTCTTGAGGAAAACGATTATGACGGCTACCGCATCAGTACCTCACGCAATTGAATCTTGGCTGGGTAACGAAGCTGAAGACTTGCTAACCTACCAGCCGAAAGTTTCTAAACAGCTATTACATCTACCCGGTTCAGATTCAGTGGATCGGATTTTTGCACAAAGCGATCGCAACCCCCAAGTCCTCCGTAGTCTGCAACAACTGTACTCAACCGGACGCCTTGCCAATACCGGCTATCTCTCCATTTTGCCTGTAGACCAGGGCATCGAACACTCTGCTGGTGCCTCCTTTGCCCCCAATCCGATCTACTTCGATCCGGAAAACATTCTGAGATTAGCGATCGAAGGTGGTTGTAATGGTGTGGCGACCACTCTCGGTGTCTTAGGGATGGTATCTCGTAAGTATGCTCACCGCATTCCGTTCATTGCCAAAATCAATCACAATGAACTGCTGACTTACCCCAACCAATTTGACCAGATTATGTTCGCCAGTGTCGAGCAAGCCTGGAATTTAGGGGCGGTGGCTGTAGGGGCAACGATTTACTTTGGTTCTGACCAATCCACGCGCCAAATTCAGGAAGTTAGCCGCGCCTTTGCCCGCGCCCACGAACTCGGTATGGCAACGATTCTGTGGTGCTATCTCCGCAACAATGCATTTAAGCAAGACCAAGATTATCACCTTGCTGCTGACCTCACGGGACAAGCTAACCACTTGGGTGTGACGATCGAAGCCGACATCATCAAGCAAAAGCTGCCGGAAAATAACAAAGGCTATCTGGCTGTCGCCAAAGCATCTGGCAAGTCATACGGCAAAACCCATGATCGCGTCTATTCGGAACTCACCACCGACCACCCCATTGACCTGACTCGCTACCAAGTGCTGAACTGCTATGCAGGTCGTGCGGGTTTAATTAACTCCGGTGGGGCATCGGGTAAAAGCGATTTTGCTGAAGCGATTCGCACGGCTGTGATTAACAAACGTGCAGGTGGTTCTGGCTTAATCTCCGGTCGCAAAACCTTCCAGCGACCGTTTGAGGAAGGTGTCAAACTGTTTCATGCCATTCAGGATGTTTACTTGTCCAATGAAGTCACCATCGCCTAAACCTAGGTTTTAACTTAGCTGCAACGCATCAAACTTCTAAAAGATATATGTCGCAAGATATCAAAACGGATGCAACTTGAAGCAAAGAGGGCATAGGCATTCTAGACTAATACATGGCAGAAGAAAATTTTGTCGATGAAACGATTGAAACCTGACAACCTCCAGTGTTCCTTGACGGGTTGTTGGACTTCTTAAGGGATTGAATAACTGGCTCGTTAACGTGCAGTGGGGTCTGTTGCCTAACTGTGGGGTTGTCTTGAGTAAAACTACTATGTTTAGGAGCTATGTTATGTCTACCAAAGGCACTCCTGTCAAGACGGCTGTCTTAATCACTATTATTGGTGAATCCGTACTCAGAGATCGTCTTGTGAAACTCCTCAAAAGTAAGCAAGTAACGGGATATACCATTAGTCAGGCTCAAGGCGAGGGCGGTCATGGCAGACGATTGGGGGATATTGCCGGCTACAACACGAACATTGAGATCAAGACCGTCGTATCGCCTGAAAATTCTGATGATATTCTCCGCGCTTTGATGGAGATGCGGGAGGGTCACGCCTTAATGGCTTTCCGACAAAATGTAGAACTCTTGAGCGATGAGTTGGATGAGGCTCAATAACCTCACCTGAAACTGACTCCGAACATTTAGGGTGGGCATTGCCCACCCTACTAAAACGATTCAAGCCTCCGTTGCAATTTTGGGTAATGGGACTCATTAATCTAACCAATCATCAAAATGGCGGCGATTAGAACTCAAGTTTGGCTTGCAGTCCTTGACATTTTTTGGGGTGTTGACTTCCCTCGTCTGCTTTCCTTGCTGTTGATACAATCCTTCTGTAGGCGATGCAGTTTGTGGGGATGGAGTTTCCTGTGGTCTAGGTGTAGTACGAAAACTTTGGGGGCGAGAAACAGTTTGTAAATAGCGTAACTGGGCATGAGCTTCATTGATTTCTTGAAGCTTGTGGTGAGCCTTTTGCTGTAACCGAGGATGACCAGAAAAACGATCAGGATGCCAAACCCAGGTTAAATCGATGTAGCCCTGATGAACTTCCTCCGGTGAGGCTCCTGGATTTAGATCGAGAATTGTGTAGTATCGTTGGGTGTCTAACATCTACAACACTTTTTAAAGAATAGAACTTCTTGTCAAAAATAGTATTTCCAGTTTGAAAGGTCTCAAGCTAAGTGAGTATCCAAAAACACATCAGTTTAGGAAAGATATATTTTGTAGTCTTTCTTTAACTAAAGTTCATGGTTTCACAGTTTAGGATTCGCAGCATTGTTAACAGATTAATATTTTAATTCTGAGCTGAATTTTTAATAGTGATGACTTTTTTGCGGTTATCCGTAACTGTTACAACAAGCGAGCTGAGCATCCAGATTATCGGCGATTAACGTTTGCGTTCATGGGGGTGGCGACACCTTCAGTATTTAATTATTGATGACAAACGGCGTACACCGCTTAAAATTGGTCATGCGATCGCCATAACAGGTGTTCAACTCCAGGAAGCTCAACCGTTAGCAATAGGGTTAGCGCAAAAATCTAGTAACTCCTCAAGCTGATCCAACCTATGTATACTGCACCTAATCCTGTGGTACGGCGGGAAAACTAAAAAAAAAGCCAATTTACAGCGCGATTGCCCTTTCCTCTGGGAAACTAGGAAGCGTGCAAACGAAATTCTATACCTTAATTCTTTAGTTAGTCGTTGGGTGTAATAAGCATGAAGCTGGCAGCACGAATTGGTCAAGTTCCTCCATCCCTCACTCTGGCGATTGCCGCGAAGGCGAAAGCGCTGAAAGCCGAAGGGATAGATGTCTGTAGTTTCAGTGCTGGGGAACCGGACTTTGACACCCCAGCCCATATTAAAGCCGCAGCCGAAAAAGCTCTACAGGAAGGAAAAACCAAGTATGGCCCAGCAGCGGGGGAGCCAAAATTACGAGAAGCGATCGCACGTAAGCTGAGAGAAGATAATGGTCTTTGTTATAACGCAGAAAATGTGATCGTCACCAACGGCGGTAAGCATTCTCTGTTTAACTTGATGCTGGCGCTGATTGAAACCGGGGATGAAGTGATTATCCCAGCGCCTTACTGGCTTTCCTACCCCGAAATGGTAAAGCTGGCGGAAGGAACTCCCGTGATTGTTACTACCGATGCCTCTGGTGGTTACAAAATTACCCCAGACCAGTTACGCTCAGCCATCACCCCCAAAACCAAATTATTTGTCCTGAATTCTCCCTCAAATCCGACTGGCATGATTTACACGCCAGAGGAAATTAAAGCCCTGGCAGAGGTTGTCGTCGAGAACAATATTTGGGTAGTTTCGGACGAGATTTACGAAAAAATTCTTTATGACGGTGCAGAACACCTAAGTATTGGGGCGATTGGGCCAGAAATTTTTGATCGCACCATTATTAGTAATGGGTTTGCCAAAGCCTACTCGATGACGGGTTGGCGTTTAGGGTATCTGGCAGGGCCAGTAGAACTGATTAAAGCCGCAACCACCATTCAAAGTCATAGTACATCCAATGTATGTACCTTTGCTCAGTATGGTGCGATCGCCGCGTTAGAGGGTTCGCAGGCTTGCGTCGAAGAAATGTGCCAAGCCTTTGCAGCACGGCGACAGGTGATGTTAGATCGTCTGAATGCGATTCCCGGACTTATCTGTCCGAAACCCGATGGGGCATTTTACATGTTTCCCGATATTAGTCAAACGGGGATGAAATCGATGGAGTTTTGTAACGCGCTGCTAGAATCTCATCAAGTTGCCGCTGTTCCGGGAATTGCTTTTGGTGCAGATGATTGTATCCGCCTTTCTTACGCGACAGATATGGCATCGATCGAAAAAGGAATGGATCGGTTGGAGAAATTTGTGCGAGAAAAGACGCTTGGGTAATACCAATTCACAATTTATCTTGAGACATATTCTCAACCAAGAAAAAGGGAAAAAAACCCCCAAGAAATTGACTTTTTCCCTTAACTCACATCTTGCACCTTTGTCAGTAAGTCTCTGCACCCGCCAAGAAATTAATTTCTTGGCTCATAACTCAAGTCCATTGAAATGGACTGAAATTCTTATCCTGTCGTATGAAGACGAGTTTAGCGATGAGACAGTGGTTTTAACCACTGGCAGTTGTGGCGACTAGTGCAAGATGTCAGTTGATTAATCTCCAACGATTGTGTTTCATTTACCGATCGCTGAGAACCTCACTAAAGGCAAACTCAGGAGCAGCCAGCACAAAGGCTGTGGTCGGTAAATTTGCTGTGCGGTTCTGCAAGCTTTCGTAATACTGTGTGAAATGCTCTTGTGGCGTCGCCATACCGAGAAAGACAAGGTCAGCGTTCTGGGAGGACTCATGGAGAATCTCCGTGAACGGACGCCCGTCTGCTACCAGTACTTGCGATATGGCACCAATCCGTAGTTGCTTCACCAGACTCTCAAGATTCGCCTGCGCTGCAATCGCCGCCGTATCATCAGGCACCACTAACTTGAGATAAATCTGTGCATTACGCCAGTCAATATCTGAGCGCAGCAAATAGGCTAAAAGTAACATCAAACCGCCATTAGCTTGCATTCCCCCCCACCAGACATCAATCCTTCGGCGCAAGCCAAAACCAAGCTCTTGGTTTTCTCTGAGAATAACTAGATTACGCTTTGCCCCGTGGATTTCGGCAATGAGTTGACAGTAGCGATCGCGCCGAGAGGGTTCCTCACTATCACCTAATAAAATCGTGTTGGGAACCAACGAACCCAACCCATAAGCCTCCATCAGTTGTTGAGCACCATCAAAAGGATTAGGAGCTGTCACTAAACGCACCAGTGCTTGTACACCTTGCCGTTCCAGGTAATCTCGGATGGTTTGTTCCATCTTCGCCTGTTGGGCAATATCACGAGAGCCACTGGGCAAAACACTCGATACGGTAACCAGACCTCGATTACGGGTTAAATTATCGGCAAATTCGATTAAAGACCAACGTTTTGTGGGCGCACCCGATAGAACCAGGATATGAGGCCGCCAATTTTTCGTGTCAGGTTGATGGCCAATCTGGAAAATGCCCATCCGCATCAACTCCATCCACATCCCACGCCGGACATCGCCCCATGTAGTTCGCAGTTCCCGTTGTTGTAACCAAAAGTAAATGCATAAGACAATTACAGCCGCCACCACGGTAGCAACCGCGTTGATTAAAAACATGACGGCAATGCAACCCATTGCTCCCAACAGTGAGAATACCCAATGGACGCGAAATGTCGGACGGAATGAAGGACTTTGCAGGAAACCCTCGATTGCCGCCGAGACATTCAACACCAGATAGGTGGTAAGAAAGAACATCGTCAGCACTGGAGCAATCAAATTCAAATCACCAATGCAAACGGCGGCTGTTGCGACGCCTAATGTGACAGCAGTACCAATGCGTGGCTCGTCATCTCGCCCGCTACCGGTGCCAAGGAAACTCATCCAACGGGGCAAGATGCCGTCACGAGCCAATGCTTGTAAGACACGGGGAGCGCCTAGAATGCTGCCTAGTGCACTGCTGAGCGTTGCACCCCAAACCCCAAGTAAGATGGCAGGTCCCCACAACGCCATCTGTTGCATAATCAAAGGTTCTTCAATCAAGGTTGTGGCGTCTGCCCGCATGGCTAGGAAGATAGGTAGACCCATGTAAATGACGTATCCGGTGCCAACGGCTGCCAATGTACCTGTAGGAATAGAACCGCTAGGGTCACGCAAATCACCGGACATATTGACCCCTGCCATAATTCCAGTCACGGCGGGGAAAAAGACGGCAAAAACTCCCCAAAACGGTTCTGAAAGTCGGTCTGGTGCACCCCATAGTTCAATTTGTGTTGGCTCAACGGGGTGTCCAAACACGAAGGCAATCAACGATAGGGCGATCGCTGCCATGATAAAGTACTGAGCACGAATGGCAATACTGGCTGAGGTCAGTGCTAATACTGCCACTACAACTGTAGTAATTAGTGCGACATAGAGCTGATTGAGGTGATTAAACGTCGCTACTACACTCTCGGCAAAACCAATGGTATAAAGGGCAACGGAAAAGGCTTGGGCAAAGTAAAGCGGAATTCCGACTGCACCCCCAGTTTCAATCCCCAAAGAGCGACTGATCATATAATAGGCACCTCCCACGCGCACAACGCGGTCAGTTGCGATCGCGCTAATCGACAGGGATGTCAAAAAGGTAATCGAGGTTGAAAGGGTAACAATGATCAACGTCCCCAGTAAGCCCACATTACCCACGACCCACCCAAAGCGTAGATACATGATCACACCTAGAATGGTGAGAATCGAAGGCGTATAGACCCCACCGAATGTCCCCAAACCGGCTCGTTCTTCTGTGGGGGTTTGGACGGTAGACTGCGGACGACGACCAAATGGTAACTTCATTGGTTCTAGAAACCTGATATCACAACTAGCTTGAGACAGCTCGAAGACGCTGCTGTGTCCTACTCACTTAATCGTTGAGTACTCCCCATACCCACTCGAAAGCTGTTTTCTTTGTTGGTGGGAAACGTAGCCCCATTGATTAGGGTATATACCTTGCTGGGTTGTCAACTTGCTACTCTGGAAGCTTTGTTACGGACGAGTTTGCTTGTGAGGGAAGTCCGGTAGCAAAGAGTATCACTGCAAAGTCCCAGAAAAACTAGTCGCCCTGATAGAACGACTAGAAGGCACGGTCTATTTTAAGGCCGTGTAAAAGTTAAAAAATCAACCTCTGGATAGGCTAGAGAACTTTGTACCAGAAAAAATTGAAAGCGATCGCTATTCCAGCAAGGAATATACGATGCCTACGGTTTTACCGATGCGCTAGTTCCACGGTAGGTAAAGGTGCGATCGCTACTTTAAACCTTGTTTCGGGCACAAGGAGCCATTATTGTTGCGATGTTCTAATACTTCATTGAGTAAACGCAAAGTATTACAAAGATTAACTTTTAGGAATAAAACACCAGGATAAAATTGTAATAGGTCACCGTTCATTTGCTAAGGAGGATGCTGTGAGATACAGAAAAATCTTAGTAGCGCTTGACCGCTCACCTCAATCAGAAATTGTGTTTGAACAAGCTCTAGAGCTAGCGAAAAAAGAAGAAGCTGCTCTCATGTTGTTTCACTCTTTACCTTTTGAAACTCAGGGTGTTGGCTCTTATGCAGATATATTTGGCAGGGAGTTAATCAACTTCTCGGTCGAACTGCAAAAAGTATTAGACCAAGAAAGTGAGCAAGCCCGTCAATTCCTAAGAAACTATTGCCAAAAGGCAACGGAACAAGGAGTCCCGACCGAATGGGATTTGAAGATAGGAGATGCAGGCAGTCGCATCCGAGAACTAGCTAAAGCTTGGGACGCCGATTTAGTTATCGTTGGCCGTCGAGGTCACCGAGGTTTTGCCGAGATTGTCTTGGGAAGTGTCAGTAGTTACGTGATTCATCAAGCCCCTTGCTCAGTTTTAGTGGTACAAGGGATTAGTCCTAACCTCAAACAAACGCCGGAAGCAGCAACTCAGGCAATGAATTCATAACAAATTGATCCATCATTCCCGATTAGTTAAAAAGTCTATTCCCGTAAAGCACCTTTTAACTTAGCCTTATCTATTTTAGCCCTCTGCAACTTAGTTTTACGTAAATCAGCGCCTTCTAGATTGGCATTAATGAAGTTAGTACCTTCTAAATCAGCACTTGTTAAATCAGCTTTCTTCAGGTCAGCATAACTGAGGTCAGCCTGGTTTAATTTTGCTTTTTTAAAATTAGCTCCAACCGCTTGCATTCCCTTAAATTTGACATTCGTTAAATTAGCTTCTGCTAAATTTGCCCCCGTTAAATCAACCTTAGGCAAATTAGATGCCGTCAAATTGGCATGGCTAAGATTGGCTCCTCTTAAATTCGGAGCTTGTCCCTCCTGAATGGGTAAAGTTTTTAAATCTTCCCCAAAGCGAGTACCGGAAAGATTGGCTTTTGTTAAGTTTGCCTGACTCAGATTTGCCTTCGATAATTGCGCTTGAGCAAGATTCGCTCCGCTTAAGTTGGCTTGACTCAAATTGGTATCTTTAAGATTAGCCCCTGCTAAATTAGCCTGAGAAAGGTTAGCACCAGATAAGTTAGCTTGACTTAAATTGATGGCGGTTAAATTGACTCCTCGAAAATCACAGCCTGAACATTGATTTGTATTGGTTAACTGTTGCAGTGCTAAAGAACCGCTGAGCTTGAAATCTTCTACCTGATTCGCTGTATTTACTTCAGCGTTGGTTGCACATCCCGCACAGACTGTAATTACAAGTAAATTCATTACTACCTTAGTAAACTTCATTACTTGCACCCCTAATTTCTCTTAATTAGTTTGAAATTTTACCACGCGCACAAAATTATTAATAGTGCATGACAACAGAACGATAAAAATTATTAACCATTGAAACATTCATTTCCCACATTCTTAGGTTAGGCACACAGCCAAGTAGCTCACGTAAGTCTTGCTTGCACGAGTAGCAAAGTCAACGTCAACTTACACAAAATAGACTACACAACCTCTCCTAAGCTTTGTGATCTGCTTTACTGCTTCCCTTTGAATCAAGTTTGAGTGCACGTTCTATTGCGGCTTTTTCCCTGGCTCGTCGAGCATAGGGTTGTAATTGGTTAGAATCCCAACCACTTAGAATACTCAAATCCTCTAAATCAATTCCCCGCATCAACATTTCCACACACCAAGTCTGTCTAGCTTGCTCCACAAATAGCGGTTGACTTTTAGGCGTTAACAATTCAGAGGTGAATCCCTGCCATGCTGTACGAAACTCTGATTCTGACATAGGTTCTCCTGCATCGTTGACAAATAACGCTGGCTGGTCGTCATTACGGCTTTTTAGCCATTGAGTCAAGGGATTACGAGCATAGGAACCGTAGCGCTTTCCCATAATCCACTGGTTCACAGGCACTTGGCGTATTGCACCCTGAGTAATCTGTAAGAGGTTCTGATGTTCGTCGTTGATTTGATTGGTTAGCGTATCAGCTCCGTAGGAAGTTCGCTCTAAGGCAACCACTTCTGGAAGAGTGATACCTGTACTAAACAAGATATAAGCAAAGGCGTAATCTCGTAACCCTTGTTTTTTGGCCTGTTGCAAAATTGCATGGACTAACGAGGCGGGTAAATCAGCCACTCTTGGATGCTCCGGTGTCGAAAGTGGCTTTGATGGCTCACTCAACTCGTTGTGCGAAACCACTCCATGTAAGAACAGTTCCACCAAACTCTCTAAAAAATCCTCCCGATCCTCCCAAAGCTCGTGGAATTCACTCGTCAGTTCAATGACTAAATAGCCGAACAACATTTCATTGAGCAAACTCGCTACTTTTTCGACACGGATGCGGGGATGTAAATTTTCGCGATCGATAACCGTGGCTAGATATCGAGCCACCTCTAGATTGGCTAGAGTAACCCCTCGTCCTAAGGCTCGGCGATTTTCTAGCGTGTAGCGACCGGCCTCCCCAACCACCGAACGCAGCACTTCTGGAATTTTTTCCAGCGCTTGCAGGCGATCGCTTGCATAATTTTTGAGGGCTTGATCTAAACGGCTGGTCTTTTGCACTTGCGCTCTCAAGGTTTCACTCAGGTGAGTAAAAACCGCCGAGTCCTCAATCACAGCCAAGAGTAATCCTTGCTTATTCCCGAACTGCCGGAACAGCGTAACTTCATTGACCTGAGCCAATTCAGCAATTTGCCGAGTGGTCGTCTCCGTCACGCCCTGCGAGGTAAACAACTCCAGCGCCGCGTTAATCAAACGCTGCCGAGTTGAAGAAGGTGGTCGAGACATAAGCCTAAAGATGTAAGTGACACTTGCATTTATGCGTTAGCATTGCGTTAAGATGTAATAGTGCAAGTGTTACTTGCATTTCAAGTCCCAGCAATAGCTACCCCTCTCCTCAATCGAGAAGATTTATGACCTCTAAAACACTTGCGGCTGTCCCAGACAGCCGATCTGATTTAAAATTTAACTGGGTTAGTGCAACGTTTTTCGTTGCCATTCACGCTCTAGCCATGCTTGCTCCTTGGTTTTTTTCCTGGTCAGCGTTGGGAGTTTGCCTATTTCTCCACTGGTTATTTGGCAGCATTGGCATCTGTTTAGGGTATCATCGATTGCTGACCCATCGTAGTCTTCAGGTACCCAAGTGGTTGGAGTATATCATTACAACAATTGGTACCCTTGCTCTGCAAGGGGGGCCAATATTTTGGGTGGCAGGTCACCGTCAGCATCACGCTCACCCAGAAGATGTTGTGAAAGATCCATACTCAGCAAAACGGGGTTTTTGGTGGAGCCACATGCTGTGGTTGGTCTATCAAACACCAGGTCTTTTTGACCGAGAAAGCTATAAAAAATACGCTCCAGATCTCGCACGAGACCCCTATTATTGCTGGCTTGATCGCTACTTCTTATTACTCCAGATTCCTCTAGGTCTGTTGCTGTATGCTCTGGGCGGATGGTCGTTTGTCATTTGGGGAATGTTTGCGAGAGCCGTATTGCTCTGGCACAGTACGTGGTTGATTAATTCAGCTACTCACATGCGCGGTTATCAAACATATGACGTAGAAGATGGTTCTCGCAATCTCTGGTGGGCGGCGATTTTAACCTATGGAGAAGGCTGGCACAATAATCACCATGCTCAACCCAATGTGGCACCGGCTGGACGCCAGTGGTGGGAAGTGGATATGACTTGGTGGGCGATTCAAGTGCTAAAAACTCTTGGCTTAGCGAAGAAGGTCGTCATGCCTCCGCAGCGGGAAGTACAAGCTTAGTTAATTCGTAGGAGAGGGTAATGCTCATCGAACTTGGCGGGGACTGTTGACCCCGTCAAGTGAATTTCTCCCCAGCGCAATACAAGATGTTAACTACTCAGTTTGGCCTTGACCATCGCTTGAATTTTTTGTCCATCGGCTCGACCTTTAAGCTGTTGCATCACTGCTCCCATTACCTTACCCATGTCTTTAGCAGAGGTTGCTCCAACAGCAGCAATAACTTCATCGATAATAGCTGCAACCTCTTGATCAGAAAGTTGCTTAGGTAAATACTCTTCCAGAATGGCTAATTCCTGAGATTCTTGTTCAGCCAAGTCTTCTCGTCCAGCTTTACGATACTGTTCAATAGAGTCCCGGCGTTGTTTCGCTAACTGGGTTAAAACTTCAAGCTCCTGACTTTCCGTGAGAGTCTCTTGCCCTTGAGCACGCAAAGTCGATTCTTTTTCTAAGATGACCTTTTTGATACTACGGACTGTTTCGAGGCGAACTTTATCTTTAGCTTTCATCGCCACTTTGATTTCTTCCGAAATCCGGTCTTTTAAGCTCATCGTCTTCGACCTTATAAACAATAAGTAGGAGCAGGAAGCCAAGGCGTTGGGTGCGTTATGCTGTCGATCACGCACCCATCAGAGTTAAACTTCCACAGGAACCTGGCAATCTGCCTTATTTAACATTTTATAGGCTGCTAAAATAACTTTTTCTGTTTCTTCCCAGCCAATACACTTATCGGTTACAGAAACACCATATTGTAATTCCTCTAGATTACTGGGAATGGGTTGACTTCCTTCGTATAGATTAGATTCCAGCATCATGCCAACGATCGAGGTATTGCCATCCAGAATTTGTTGAACCACATTCTCAAAGACTGAGCCTTGTAATTTGTGATTCTTTCTAGAGTTTCCGTGGCTACAATCGATAACAATTTTGGATGGTAAATCAGCCTCCTCTAATTTTTCTTCCGCCAGCTTAACACTGTCAGCGTCAAAGTTGGGTTTACGGTCACCCCCTCTTAGAATAATATGACCATAAGCATTTCCAGTTGTTCTAAAAATACTCACCTGTCCTTCTTCATTAATTCCTAAGAAATGATGGGGTTCTCTAGCCGAATGCAGAGCATTTAACGCCACTTGAATACTCCCGTCTGTACTGTTCTTAAACCCAACGGGCATGGAAAGTCCGCTAGCCATTTCCCGATGAGTTTGGGATTCGGTCGTGCGTGCTCCAATCGCTGTCCAAGAAATAAGATCGCTAATATATTGAGGTACTATAGGGTCTAGAGCTTCTGTGGCGGTGGGCAATCCAATCTCAGCAATTTTGATTAGGAGTTCCCGTGCCATGAGTAACCCCTTTTCGATGTGAAAAGAATCATCCAAATCGGGGTCATTAATTAATCCTTTCCAGCCCACCGTTGTTCTAGGCTTCTCAAAGTAAACTCTCATGATTAGGAGCAGTTTATCTTTAACTTGGTCTGAAAGAATTTTCAGCCTTCTAGCATAGTCTTGCGCGGCTTGAACATCATGAATTGAGCAAGGACCAACGACTAGAAATTTCCTCTGATCTTTACCGTCTAGAATCGACTCTAGCTCCTGCCGAGATTTTAAGACGGTTATCTCTGCTAAATCGGTTAAAGGTAATTGAGACTTGATTTCAATCGGTGTGATTAAAACCTGTGATTTTTCAATATGGGTGTTAGAGACTTGGTTGTACATTATGCAGACTGCCTGATGGATATAGATGGTAAGGATTCCGAGCTAAGTGTAATCAACTTCTGGAAAGTCTTAGGTTTTGTAAATCAATTGTAATAATTATCACAGTTTTCTTTGCCATTTATGCAAGCCGTGTAATGTCCTAGAGGTTCAGTCAAGGTGATTAGCTTTGGGATCATCCCCTCAGGGACGTAAATCTTCTAGGTAAAGCTAGTGCAGCGGGGCGGAAATAACCCACCAGTTCAAAAAGGTTAAAAAGCTTACTGTAAAAGCAATATCTCTTCTGCCTTCTGCCTCCTGACTTCTGCCTTCTTGCACTAGTGTCACACTATCCTAATTGCCTCCTAGCGTAACGCTGACCCTAACTACAGGGTAGGCAAGATATCCGCCCCAGCACGACACTATCGATTTAAACTTTTTCTAAGAAATCCGGAATGCAACGGCTGTCCCTCGTATCTAAGTTTACTTCGTACAAAAGTTTGATTCAGGCATAAGCACTCCGAAGTGCTACACTAGCTACCGAACAATTGTTCTGGATAGGGCTAAGATACTTCCTGAGGGTTCTGTCGAAGCTAGATATGTTTCCTGAAACTATATAGCAAGCAGACCAAACAGTTTCAGGTACTGTGCTAATCAAGCTTCTCAACAGCCCCATAGGCAGCCAGCTCAATTCACTGTATTTCATGTCTCAAGTGAGGTGTACTTATGAAACCGACTATGGCTCTCCCTTTCTTTGTTGAATCTAGCTTATCGTTCGTTGTCTTTCTGTTGTTGGTCATCTTCTTGCTTTAGTTCATAACTCTTAGAAGCTTAGGAGTCCGGAATCCTTGAGTCAGAAGAGAGACTTTTAGATTGGGTTGTACTAACCCACACAGGACTTCTAATGAAAAACAAGAATTTCAACGTCTTAGAATGGGTCAGTGTACATGAGCCTGCTTGAACAAGGCCATAGACAAAACCAAAACGCTGGGTAAGGTTGAGAAAATTTGATCCCCCTGTGTAAACTTGTTTAGGTTCAGTATCACTGACTATTGTATTTATCGCTCAATCTTAAAACCTAAAAGCCCTTCAGGTTTCTCGTATTCAACTTCCACCTCTTTAACCCTAGCTGCCGTTGGGCCTTGGTGACACCAACGAATTAGGGTTTCAACCGTATTCCTACTTCCTTCAAAAACCGCTTCCACACGACCATCCGGGACATTTCGCACCCATCCCTTCACCCCTAATCTGGCAGCTTCATCCATCGTGGAATAGCGGTAGCCGACACCCTGAACTCTTCCGGCAATGAAAACATGGGCGCGAATAGACTGTTGTGGCGATGATGGGTTTGGCATTGAACCGTTCGCTG
The DNA here is from genome assembly GCF_000317515.1 of Allocoleopsis franciscana PCC 7113. Classification (GTDB taxonomy): domain Bacteria; phylum Cyanobacteriota; class Cyanobacteriia; order Cyanobacteriales; family Coleofasciculaceae; genus Allocoleopsis; species Allocoleopsis franciscana. Next base: position 26,069 of record NC_019738.1, read on the forward strand.
TTAACGATACTCAATCAGATTCTACTCTCTGACGTTCGGTAGAATCACGGGTAGTCGATTTGTAACGGTCATACTCAGTTTTATCATGTTTGCTCAACTGTTCAATATTGCCAATCTCTTCGTTTTGCCCTTCTGGGTACTGATGATTTTGCTGCCAAACTGGGGTATTACCCGCAAAGTGATGGAATCCTATCTTCCCTTTGTTGCCTTGGCTCTTTTGTATATCTATTTATTTATTAGCAGCATTACACCCGAATCTGCTGCCGCTTTGTCGAATCCTCAGTTAGCCGACATTGCCCGTTTCTTCGCAGATGAAAAAGCCGCTGCGACAGGATGGATTCACTTTCTGGTGATGGATTTATTTGTTGGGCGCTGGATTTACCTGGAAGGACAACGTACAGGTATCTGGACAGTTCATTCGCTGGCTTTATGCTTATTTGCTGGGCCAATGGGATTACTGTCTCATATTTTGACTCATTGGATTTCACAGCGATTTTCTTCAAGCCCTGATTCCGACTCTGCAACCCCTTCCACTGGAACACCGTAACTTGAGTTTTACAGGTAGGGTGCGCCGCGACGCACCTTACTAAGCTGATGTGTATTAAAAGAAATATGCGCTAAGAACGCCCCTTCAGGGCGATCGCAACCCCAGCCAGTAACACAACGGCACCCTCCAATACCAGCATTCCTGGCAACTCATTAAACATCAGAAAGCCCAGAAAGCTGGAACTAACGGGTTCAAACAAAATGGCTAAAGTGACAAAGGTGGGAGAAATCCAACTCATAGCCCAGTTGATAGTAGTATGCCCTACCACTTGCGCCGCAATCGCCATGCAAAATATGTAGAGGTAAACGGCAAACGGGTAGCCAACATAGTTTGAGCCGAAGAGTAATGGGAGAGGCAAAAGCACGAATGCTCCTGTACTGTAGGCGACTGCAACATAAGTGCCGATCCCCACACCGCGTCGCTGAGCTTCACGACCTAAAAGGAGGTATAAACTAATCATCCAAGCGCCTATGAGAGCCAGAAAATTCCCCAGTAGTGGGTTATGTCCGGGGCTAACTGCTCCTTGATCTCCCAAAGCAATTAGAACACCACCTATAAACGCAACAACAATTCCCAGTATGGCTAGCTTGGTTAGTTTTTCCTTAAACCACAGCCAGGAAAGTAAAGCCACCCAGACAGGATTCGTGGTGACTAAAGTCGTTGATGCCGCAATGGAGGTGAAGGATAGTGAGGTAATCCAAGTGGCAAAATGTAGGGCGAGGCAGACTCCAGCCGCACCCGCATAACGTAAGGCTCCTGGATTGAATGGGGTTTGCTGTAAGTTCCGCCAAGCGGGTAGTAGCAGGAAGGATGCGATCGCAAGGCGAGAAGCGGCGAGGAATAAACTAAATCCTACCGGATTGACCCCAGCAGAAGCGGTCGCGTTTATGGCTAAGCGAATAAAAATTGCCGCTGTGGAAACGGCAAAAACACCTACGATTAAAATCAATCCGACCTGCCACTTCAGTGGCTGTTGGAGGATTTTCATTCACTCATACTCTGAATCTTGAGCGATTCCTAGACCAACCCTGATCAATCATCCATTCAAATTGCTATTCTTTTAGAGCTACAGCCAAAAAATCCATTCTCTGGTATTAGCGACAAAGTTGTTGCAAGGTAGTTGTGAAGTCAGGGTAAGAAATGGCAGCCGCTTCAGCACCATGAATCGTCGTGGTACCTGTAGCATTGAGTGCGGCAATTGCCAAACTCATGGCGATTCGGTGATCCGTATGACTATCAACATCCGTTCCGACTAAAGGAGTGCCGCCCGTAATTTCTAAACCATCGGGCAATTCTGTCACACGGGCACCCATGCGGTTTAACTGGGATGCCATAACAGCAATGCGATCGCTCTCTTTCACTCGCAGTTCTGCCGCATCTCGAATCACCGTCGTTCCTTGAGCGAAAACGGCGGCAACAGCTAGAATCGGAATTTCATCAATCAAGCGGGGAATCAAATCACCTGCAATTTTGCACCCTTGGAGGCGTCCGTGTCGCACCCTCAAGTCTGCCACCGGCTCTCCGGCTACCACACGTTGATTTTCCAACTCAATGTCAGCCCCCATCATCTCTAAGGCTTCTAAAACGCCTGTGCGAGTAGGGTTAACACCGACATTTTCAATCACCAGTTCTGAACCGGGAACAATGGCACCGGCAACCAGCCAAAAAGCGGCTGAGCTAATATCACCGGGAACAATCACAGTTTGTCCTTGCAGTTGAGCGGGTCCCGTGACAGTAACGCTATGGGTTTGGGGATCAACGCTGAGTTCTGCCCCAAATGCCTTGAGCATCCGTTCGCTGTGATCGCGAGAGAGGGCGGGTTCAGTCACCGTCGTCTGTCCTGAGGTCATTAAACCCGCTAACAGGATACAGGACTTGACTTGGGCTGAGGCGATCGGAGATTGGTAGTGGATGGGTTTGAGCGATTGTCCTTGAATGGCTAAAGGGGCCCGCGTTGTCCCCTGACGTCCCCAGATTTTTGCGCCCATCTCTTGCAAGGGCTTGACTACACGAGACATGGGACGCGATCGCAGGGAACTGTCACCCGTTACCGTAAAAAATCGTCCGGGGTGAGAGGCGAGAAGTCCCAGCATTAGCCGTAAAGTAGTACCAGAGTTCCCGGCATTGAGAACATTCATGGGTTCTTGTAACTGCCCCAATCCTATGCCTTGGACAATGACTTGCTCTGAATTTAATTCAGAGATTTGAGCACCCATAGCCCGAAAACAGCTAGCTGTGCTACGGGGATCTTCGCCCAAAAGGAGTCCCTGAATTTGGGTTTCTCCTTGGGCGATCGCGCCTAACATTAATGCGCGGTGAGAGATGGATTTATCCCCTGGCACCCTCAGGTGTCCCTGGAGAGATATCCCTGAGACAGGTTTCTGAATAAGCAAATGGTGCTGATGTTCAGTAATATTTAGGGTGACAATGGCAGAGGGCATTGGGATAAACTCACCATGAAAATGCTCATAGCATCCTACCAAGCTTTGGTCTATTTTATTGAAAGCCTCGCCCTGTCTTTTGCTTCTTTTTCCCCTTACTCTTCGAGGCTGATTTATCGACTTCTGCTAAGGCTTCTTGAAACAAGTTATGTAAATGCAGTGGAACACTTGCGATTTCTGGTAACTCTGGTTCTAGCAGTTTGCCATGTTTTTGCAGGAGAACATCCAGGTCACTTGCAAGTGAAAATTCTTGTTGCTCTAAGAAAATTTGCAACACCTTTTCCAGCTGGATTGGATATTGTTGTGCCAATTTATGCCAAATCACAACATTAATTGCTGGGTCTTCCAAGTATTTGCGAACTAGTTTATGGAGTGCTGGATTTGTCTCGTAGTCCTCAGATTCTAATATAGTCTTGAACTGAGTATAGGTTGGGAGAAAAAGCTGACCCCAACGAGGATGGGTGAAAACGGTTACCTGTTCAGCTTTTTTGAGTTCAGCCGGTAATTCAACTTTAGGCATCACCATTTTTGCTGTGCCTTGATTACTATCAAAGATCTGAGAAACGGCTGTGGCGTCAGCACCAGCTTGTTCTGCTGCCGCTTTAATTTCTTCTGTTGTGACTCCTGATTCTTTCGCCAGTTCCGATAAGGATTTGGATTCGTCAATACCTGCTGCCGCTAATTTCCCCTTGGTTATTAGCTCCTGCAATTCTACAAATTTCTGATTGAGCTGATACCCAGGCAGTGTAACTTCATCACTACCAAAAAAGTCAAGAAATTGATGGTGATATTCGGCGACAGACTTCCAAGCTTCCTCTAATAAATCCGGGGCATCACTGTAAAGCGCATCTTTATAATTTTCTTTAAAGTTACCAATTGCAACTGCCAACTTAGGTTTACCCAAGGAACCCATCGGCATACAAGGACCAGAGAACATCCAATAG
>NC_019738.1:7467500-7470429 GCF_000317515.1 Allocoleopsis franciscana PCC 7113
AAGAAATAAATTTACTCACGCCTTAACTACAGCTTTCGGGTCAGCGGTGGAGGGGATAGATCCAATAGTCGTACCTGCTAGCAATCCTCAGTTTGGTGACTATCAATCTAATATTGCCTTGTCCTTAAGTAAGCCACTGAGACAACAGCCACGGGCAATAGCTGAGCAAATTGTTCAGCATTTGGATGTTTCCGGCATTTGTCAGACACCGACTATTGCAGGCCCTGGCTTTATCAACTTGAGGTTGGAACCAGCGTATCTGGAAGCACAACTGAGTGCTATTCAAACAGACCCCCGCTTAGGGGTTGAATCAATCAAGACACCTCAACGCATCATTGTTGATTTCTCTTCCCCCAACATTGCCAAAGAGATGCATGTTGGACACTTACGCTCGACAATTATTGGGGATTCTCTGGCACGAATCCTAGAATTTCAAGGTCATGATGTCCTGCGATTGAATCATGTAGGGGATTGGGGAACACAATTTGGGATGTTAATCGCCTATCTGCGGGTGACTTACCCAAGTGCCTTAACGACATCCAATGCTTTGGATTTGGGAGACTTAGTCACATTTTATCGGAAAGCCAAGCAGCGATTTGATGGTGATGAGGAATTTCAAGAAACGGCTCGAAAAGAAGTAGTCAAACTGCAATCAGGCGCAGAGGATAGCCGACAAGCTTGGCAGTTGCTATGTGAACAATCACGGCGTGAGTTTGAAGTTATTTATGACCTGCTAGATATCCATTTAACAGAACGCGGTGAATCATTCTACAATCCATTACTACCCGATGTGGTAAAAGACCTTGAAGAGTCAGGTCTGTTAGTGGAAGACACGGGTGCCCAGTGTGTTTTCCTTGAAGGGTTTACTAATAAAGAGGGTCAACCTCTGCCTTTGATTGTGCAAAAATCGGATGGTGGCTACAACTACGCCACAACTGATTTAGCCGCAATACGTTACCGGATTGAGCAAGATAGAGCGGTTCGGATTATTTACGTTACGGATGCGGGACAAGCCAATCATTTTGCTCAGGTTTTTCAAGTGGCACGTCGGGCGGGTTGGTTAACCAATGAAGTGCAGGTGGTACATGTTCCGTTTGGACTAGTGCAGGGGGAAGATGGTAAAAAACTGAAAACCCGTTCTGGGGAAACCATAAGGCTACGAGATTTATTAGATGAAGCGATCGCACGCGCCCGTGCTGATCTCGAAGCCCGACTGAAGGATGAGGGGCGGGAAGAAACAGAGGAATTCAAAACCCATGTTGCTCAGATCATTGGCCTTAGTGCAGTTAAATATGCTGACTTGAGTCAAAATCGCAACAGCAACTACATCTTTAGTTTTAATAAGATGCTATCCCTGCAAGGTAACACGGCACCTTACCTGCTCTATGCTTATGCCCGAATTCAGAGTATTAGCCGCAAAGGTAATATTAATTTTGACGAGATGGGAAACAATATCAAAGTGCTGTTGCAGGAAGAGGCAGAGTTGGTATTAGGGAAGCATTTATTGCAATTGAGTGAGGTTCTCCGAGAGCTTGAGCGAGATTTACTGCCCAACCGCCTGTGTCAATATTTGTATGAACTGAGCCAGAAATTCAACCAATTTTTTGAACAATGTCCTGTACTTTGGTCAGAAGAACCTGTACGAACCTCTCGTTTGGTTTTATGCAATTTAACAGCGAAAACTCTGAAGCTAGGATTATCCTTACTAGGAATTGGGGTACTGGAAAGGATGTAGAGATTAGACTCTAGTCCTGGCTTCCATCTTGAACTTACGGGATTATGACCGCCCTGTCTATTCAGGGCGATCGCTTTTGATTAATGACTCACTTCCGGAATTCGCGGTAACCGTTTAGCTGTTGCCGTCTGCTCAAGAATCAGCTTCACAATGTTTTTATAAGGCACTTCTTCACTGTAGTATTCACAAAGTGACTGCCACAGTTCCAAATGAGGTCTTGCTTGGGAATGTTCGGATTGAATTTGCCGAAAAGCTTCAAGTAAGGTAAGGTTTTCTTCTTCCTTCAATACTGCGATCGCAAACGATACGCCTCGACTAAGACCTGCCCCACAAGCAATCAGTACATTCTTACTCCTTGCTTTTTCCAGGCGCACATACTCAATACCTTCTTTCAGTTTTTCAAAACATAGAGACTCACCATCCTCTACGGAAATATAGAGTGACGAGATGCCCGGATGCTGAACTTTTTCAGCAAGTTGCAGCATGGCACAGATATTACTGCGGTAGAGCATGTTGTAATCGAGTGTTTCTCTATATTTACCGATATACAACCAGGGTCGAATTGGGTACATATTACAAAAACTGTCGTGTTAGGTGCTTCCCTGATCAAAAGAACAACATTAAGCCGTTCAGCATTTCATGATTTCGATTCGCTGCTGATACTCCTGTTCGGTCATGAGGTCTTGGGTACTCTCTACCCGATCTAAAAAGACAATGCCATCTAGATGATCATATTCGTGCTGAAAGATCCGAGCCACAAAATCAGTAAACACTTGCCGATGCACTTTACTATTTCGACTGGTATATTCCACCTCAATCGTCTGATATCGGGGAACCAGTCCCCGAATTCCAGGCACACTGAGACAACCCTCCCAGCCTTTGACAATCTCTGTAGAGTGAGCAATGATTTGCGGATTAATCATCGCCGTAGGTTCCATCTGAGGTGCGTTAGGATACCTGAGATTGGGACGAGACGCTACGATAAATAAACGAAACGATTGGGATACCTGAGGTGCTGCAATCCCAACGCCATTAGAAGCTACCGCTGTGGCGATGAGAGCGTCAATGAGTTGTTGCAGGCGCTTGTCTTGAATATTATCCACGAACTGGGCTTGTTGCCGCAGCGCTGGATTGCCTAACTGGGTGATTTGCAATGATTCAGCCATTTTTCAAGAAAATAGAGGAAAAAACTAG
>NC_019739.1 GCF_000317515.1 Allocoleopsis franciscana PCC 7113
CTTGAAAGTTGACGCAAAGACGTGGAGAGGCGAAGAGAGATTTTCATGAGTTTGTTCTGCACTTTAAGTTCAGATAAGCCTGTCTAGGAATCCCTACAAACTGGAAAAGGATTCATTGACCCGTTGGTATCGATTCCCTTGTTCACAGTAAAGAAGTGACGACAACTGATTAGAATTGGAAACTCGTTGACTGATTGCAAGACAAGGCTTGCTTCCTTGTTCAACATCCTTTAAGGCAATCAAAGGAATGCCTTTTGGTAGGTTCCGGTTGAGATAAAGACTCAAAACCAACTGATAACTCTCCCCTTGCTGTGCATAAACAACGTACAAACAGCCAGCCGCACCACACAATTTAGGGGTATTAAAATCAAACACATAAAGGGGGGCTTGTTGACCCAAGACCATCACTTTGACATTAGAAATGTCTAGGGGTGGGTCTTTGGAAGTTAAAGAGGAGTTGGAGGCGATCGCTCGAGCAACCAAAGCTTCTGGAACTACGCGGGTTGCACTCTGCCATTGAGCAGCCGAGGCACTACTTATCCAGAATCCTCTCAATCCCAAGACCACAACAATACTTAGCAGTACGCCAACAACAACTAAGCTAAAGGGGTGTCGAGAACGCAGTTGTTTGAAAATCTTGCTCATCACGAACATCCTAAAGAATTGAAAGTGCTTTGATAGTTAGCAGCAGCTTCCTTACCGTAGGTGTAAAGAGTGAAACGACCGAAGGCGTCAGAAACACCACCATCAGTCGCTGCTGCTGGGCCACCGAAGTGCATCTGAGCTGCACGTTCAATTAGACGAGAACCTGTAAAGGGTTGTCCCGTTGTTGGGTCTATCTGTTCAGATGCTCTATCTAACAAAGCACTAGCGTCAGCATCAAACAGAGCATTCTGATCGGCCTGGGAGAAGTAACTCAACATTTCATCAGAACTTACAGCTTTTCCAGCATCAACTTTTGCTAAAAATTGCTTTCCTCCTGGCTTGGAGAGAATTTTCTCTCGGACATCATTTCGGTAGCTCATCAACTGATACCGCCCTAATGCACGTCCTCGGTTTCCAGCGCTATCTTCAACAAAAGAGCCAATTGAGCCATACCCTCCCTCAATTTCTGAAATAGCGCTGGCATAAGCCCCCAGAGAAACGCCTTGATGGGTGGGACCACAATTACCCGGCTTGCTGGAATTAGCTGACGGTAGATGGGGATTGATTGCGTTGGGTACCCCTTCAGCACTTGCTGAAGTTTGTGTAGATTGGCTGAGGTTCGTACTGGGAGCAATCGCATCAACATTTCCCAGGAAAATTGCATCTTTCTCGTGATAACTCAACCAGGGAATCGGACCAATAAAGTAAGGCGTACAGCCTAAATCCACGAAGCCTTTACGCATACAGAACCGAAAAAATAAAGCCGTATCGACAGTTCCTTTGGGTTCTGATATATCCCAAATGACAACCTTAAAAGCATCACCAAAAGGAAGGCGTCCTGTCGGTTCCAACCCATTATTGACAGCAGCAAGAATCCCATGACCGCCTCGAACGTCTTGGGACTTTCCGCTAATCCATTGCCTACCCAAAATCTTGGCAGAACCCGCTAGTTCAGCGTGAGCGCAATCTTGCTCACAAGGGACTGTAAAACCTTCTACATCGCTACCAGAAATTGTGCGCTCACGCTGCTGTTCGGCTGACCCAAATGCAATATCAACAGTTCCCACATCAGTTCCCACAGGATTCGCTGGGGTGGGAAACTGAGAGAAAGGCACATCGCTTAAACCTGGAATTTGGTCGATATTGACAATCTGCCAATCAGAGAAAGAGCCAATTGATGTCGTATCCAGCCCTGGAATCGAAGCGAGATCGTATTTATCTAAAGGCAGCTTAGAGAATTCCAAATCACCCAAAAGCGGCGATTGCGCTAAAAGTTGACCGATAGTTTGAGCTGGGTTAACGTCAGTTGTTAGCTGACTTTGAAGCAAATCTAAAATTGGCTTGACTTCTTCAATGGGTAAATGACTTAGAGTTGGGATAGCTTTAACCAAGCTGCCGAGAGTTTGATAAGCCATTACTCCAAACTCTTGTAAGCTCGTTCTATTCAAATTTAAACCAGTAGAAGAAGCATGATTGATGGTAGATAGAGAAAAATCTTGCAACTTAAACCCATCTTGGAAGTCTCCCAACATCAGGAAATCCGCAGGCTTTTGTCCTGCCGACCAATTTCGAGAGGGGTCGTACCCCAACTGGTTGACCACATCATTAGGAACGGTGAGAGAACCGCTTTCTGCAATGGCAGGAAGATTACTAAAAGTAATCTGATTCCAATCCGGTAACGGAGTATTTTGCCAAGTTGTTGTAGGAATGGGACTTGGCGGTTGGGTGGAAGCGACAGCTTTTAAACCTGTGAATCCATCAATTGTCAAGGGTAATCCAAAAAGGAAAATTGACAAAAGAAAACCCGTGACCGCCCAATAAAGACGACGGCTAAACTTATGAAGAAACATGGTTGTCAAAAATTATTTCGTGTGAGCTGAAGTTCTAGCTGGAACGAGAACTGGATTGCTCGTTCTTCCCAATTGTGCCAATCGCTCAACTAAGTTTAGGGATATGCCCGATGTTGAGGCGGCTGATTCAATCGGTTCGCCCGCTTGTACCCTTGCTAAAAAGTTCCGAATTCGTGTTTCGAGGGGCTGACCAGTACGAATCAAACCTCTTTGCATTGCCACAGCTAGCCCACGACTAAAAACTGAATAGTTTGAGATAGAATCGACAATCGAGCTGTATTTGGTATTACTAGGAGTAGAAACTGAAACTGGGGTAACTTCAATCGTGTGGTATTGAGGTGTTCCCGATGCCAGTGCCACTCGAAACAAATACACGCGCTGCCCAGAAGTCCCGGAAGTAATTGCTGTTAACAATGTGCTAGTGGTCTTGGGCAAACCTGGAATGTTCAATGGGTTGATGCCCCGTAGGTGCAATACTCTCGCCCCATTCGGCTGACATGGCTTACCTTGACTGCCTAAGCCGGATAAACAGCCATCTACATCCAAAGTGGCAAAGGAAGGGTTATCCAACCAAACTTTTTCCACAATCTCTCCAGTTGGAATAAAACTGATGTTGACTCCATATCCAGAAGACAATTCAATCAGTGGTGGTGAGGAACCCGATTGACCCGTTGCTTGTAATATTGAGACACGTCGTACCGAATTGGAGATTGTATTAGCCGACGCGGGCAATCCAAACGGCAGTCCCGACCCACTATTGCAGTAACTTAATCCTGTTAGACAAAGGGTCGATGCGATAGAAAGTGCAAATCTTGAAAAAGTCCTCATAACTCAAAACTCACGGATTCAGATTCAGTGTTGATGTAAAGAAAGCACTTACATTTCAAACGAGCGATTAACAAAAACCTGTACGTCTTCACCTGCACGCACATACCAAACATTGGGGCGAGACATAATCTCTTGAATTGCTTTGTCGTTCCGCTGCAATATCTGTTGGGTGAGCGGTCCAAATCCACCGTCTAAAATCGCTCCCAGTAGGTTGGGGCGGCGATTGCTCGTTGTTGTAGAAGAACTAAACCCACCGCTTGATGAATTAATCGACTGTTGAACATCAGGCTGATTGAGTACTTCCCCTACTTTGGAGAGCGACCCGAACAAGAATGCCGTCACATCACGAGAAGCGATCGCACTTCCCTTCTTCCCCCATTTGTCAGCCATTAAGGGTTGACCATCTGACCCCCGAATACTGATGGCTCCAGGCGGCAACACGTACTCTTGACCATCAACGATCGCCTGCGTTGCTTCAAGTTGAGTTAGTCCCGATTCGCCTACATTAATGATTCGAGCAACAATTTGAGTGCCTTGTGGCAACATGACAGAACCCTGAGGGTCAGTTAGCGGTTCATTGAGCTGAACGATAAACTTTTCTTGAGCTGACGAAGCCGCCGAATTAGACGCAGAACCAGCCGACGCTCTTGCTCCCGCCCAAATAACGGGTGTCAATAGCTCTCCAGAAGCCATTTCACCAACTTGCAAGTAGCGCACTGGCACACCACTCAGCACGCTGGACTCCTCAGCAGGATTAATCTGATCTGTGGGTGTAGAAGCAATCTGATTCCCAGTTGCATTCGGTAGTAGAGGCTGATGCGGAGAGTTGGCTGTTAGCACAGGGGAACGAAGTCCGGGCATCTCTGCGTCTCCATGTCCCCGCATCCTCGTGTCATCTCCATCGGCTGGTTGTGACGACACCCCCCGAGGAAGCTCTGAAGAACCAAAAACTGTTTCTTTGTCATCAAGACTGCCATCGCGTGGAATTTGCATTTTAGAAGCCGCCGCTACGGGGAGCGGTACAGTCGTAGGAGTAACAACAGCTCCCGCAGTCGATGACATGACTGGAATGGCACGAGGGGTTGTTACAAACGGTTCTTCCGTCTGAGTAGGGATAGATGTAGTCCTTGAGTCAGCAATTTGAGAGGCGTCTTCACCAACTGGGTTGGTGCCATAACTTCCAATCTGTGAGAGAGCCACCCACTGCTGCATGGGATCTGGAGTCGGTTTCGGTTGTGAGGGCAAAGCGGATGGTGATGGTTCTTCGACGGCTTTTCGAGCAGGTTGAGTCGATTGAGTTGGTTGAGTGGGTCGAGCCAGTTGAGTTGGTTGAACTGGACGAGAAGGTGGTGCGTATTCTCGCTGCACCACAGGACGAGGGGAATAGAAGGGGGGCGGTGTAGAAGAGCGCTGCACTACAGGACGAGGAGGATATGAAGGTGGTGGAGTAGAGGAACCTGGCTTAGTAGAACTTTCTTGAGTCGAAGGAGAAGGATTTGCATCCTTATTAACTTTCGACACACTGGTTTGAGGAGTTTTCGGACTTTTGGCGCGGTCTAAATCCTGAATTTGAGCCGCCTGAGAGCCAAGAGCCACCTGTGTTTTGAGGTTGCCCACTTCGGTATCTGGGGTGGGAGGAATAGTGGGAGTGGGTTGAGGAGAAGGTGAGTTAGCGATCGCCGGTGCTTTTCTACTGGCACTGCTCGTTACGCTCTGCAAAAACAGCCCTCCCCCACCAAACAGCACGAGCATCACCAAACCAACCGCCGCCGCTTTAGGAAAAGGACTTGTTGAAAATTTCGGTTGAGTTTTTCCCTCAATTGGGTCGTCAAATAATTCAGCTTGAGAGATTGCATTCGACTCCAAAACTGAGTCGGCTAGGTCTGATTCTGGAATAGTTTCTAGCGGAATTTCCGGGCTATCATCAAAATCCACTAAGCTAGCCAATTTCTCATCAGTCCACTCCCAATCCTCATCAGCACCTTCAATTATTTGGGACACCGACTCTTCGTTACTGTTAAACACAGTATCGGCGTGACCCTTTCCATTAATTCTGTATTCGTTCCAATCTTGTTGGTTCATCACAAATTCTCCGCTTGCAAATCTCTAATGGCATAAATTTCCAACCCGCTAGAGCGAGCTTGATAAATTACAGAAGCAATTCCACCTGACTTACCTGGAAACTCTGGAGGCTCAACAGATTGCACAAAAATTTCCTTGTTAAAGGGGATAACTTGACCCAAGTTATTTCCCTTATCAAACGCCAATAAATTCGCCACCATCTTGACTTTCCATTTCCCTTCAGCAATCTTTTGAGGAGTCTGAACTTCTAAGGGAACGAGAGCTACCTGAGTTGTTCCTTGAAATACTCCGGGTGGCGTGAGTTCAGCCAGTTTTGTCAAAAACTCCTTGCGGAAGTCTTCACTCAAAGCAAACCCAGCTTGCCACGCAGCCGTCGCTACCTTCCTTCTACTGGTAATCGCTACTCCTGGATCGGGTACGGGCTTGGTTGCCTCTTCAATAGTGGTTGGGGGCTTAGTTCCCGACCAATTCATCATGAGCGTCATCGTGTCTAGGGTAAATTTTTTCACCACCTCTGGTGTTCGCTCCTTATTCCCCAAAGGAGCTACGGTAGTAGCTTTTCCTGTCTCTAGCTGAACGAGAGAAGGAGGAGCTTTTTTTGACAACTTAGAATAAGCTCCATATTGCAGAACCAACACTAAAAATGTGAGTAAGTGCAGTCCTAGAGTGCCAACGACAAACAGACCCATTGCATCATTTTTCGAGAACTTTGTCGGCTGTCGCTCAAGAAATCGCAAGCGCTTTTGAGAAGCACCATCCGCTTTTGTAGTCATAGTAACTGTTTAAAAGAATTTATCTGGACGAGGGAGGAAACGACTTAACCCCCCTAAACCGGAAGTGGCAATATTGGATAAACTGCTAAAAATAGCCATTCCTCCACCTGCTGCTAAAGCCATTGCCAAAATTGGAGAAAGTAAGCCCACTGCAAACGCAATAATTGTGGAATCGACACTTCCGGCATTAACAATAAGGCTTGCTACTAACCCAGCAATAATGTTGAAGCAAAGCTTGACCATTCCCACCGAGAAGAATCCTGTTAACCAAGCAAAAATTGCTTTCTGTCCCACAGGAAGAAGCGAACCGCCTACAGCTAGCGGTCCTAAAAGTGCAGTGAGTAGAAGAGATACTTCTACAAGCCACTGAAAAGCAATTCCAAAAGCAATCAGCCAGCCTCTAGCTGCCGCTGCAAAAATGGTTGAAATCGTGTTTTGAAATTGCTGACCAATATTGAAAGGGTCGTTGCTCTGCTGCCCATTATTAAGTTGTCCTGATTGCTGTGCCGCCTGATTGATACAATCTTGTTGCTGTTGAGGGTCAGCAATGTTTGCACACTGGCTTCTCAGGGCATTGATGGCTGTCTGTTCACCCACCTGCCCTACAACCTGTTGATAGGCTTCTTGCAGTTGCAAGTCACCCACTTGAGCCGTTAAGATACCCTGATTGACTTGATTGATGATGTCTCTTAATTGAAGGGTGCAAGCGGATAAAACTTGAGCGGCTTGGGCTTGTTGTCCGACTAAATCGACAGAACCTTGAGTGGCAGAAGCTTGCTGCTGAATTCGCTCTTGACCTGATTGTGAGAGTGTCGAGTCAACAGCGGCTCTAGTAATCTGACGATCGACTTCATTTGTGGCTAACTCCGTTTGATTTACTAAACTGCCACTGGATGACGCAACTTTTTCAACCTGTTTACGCGAGGCAATAGGGTCAGGCAATCCTACAGCTCCCATGACTTGGCTGATTGCTGAATCTAAGTCACTGCCTAAACTTTCTGACAGCGGTTGAAGTTTGCTCGAAAGAATTTGATTGAGATAACCGCCCCAAGAATTGAGTTGATTATTTAGTTGCTCAAATAGCTGATTCAAAGCGTTGGTGTTACCTGCAATGCTGTTGAGAATTTGTGCTTGTCCTGGAGTCGGAATCGCTCCTAGTAAAGCAACGGCGATAACACTACTGAAAAAAATTGGCTTGATTTTGTGATTGAATTTCATTGATTTTATTCACGAGATGTATCGAAATTGGATTAGACAATAGGAACCAATGACTAATCAACTTGCTCGAATACTGGCTACCAATTCTTTAGAAAAATCGGTGAGCGCAGCCAACTTATCCTGACTTGGATGGCGCTGTAAAGCCGCAGTTCGAGCCGCTTGCTCTTGCGGGTTGTTTGCCACCGCTGCCAGCAAGTTGTAGCCGGGATAGAACCGTGCATAGGTGTAGATACCGTTGTCATCCAACAACCATTGAGAGTAGATACCCTCTTTTTTAGGAAAGAAACTTTCTGTTGCATTTCGACCAATAATCTCTTTGGGATACTTCAAAATCTGAACAAAGCTATCAACGGCTGTTGGTTGAATGCGACCAATAAGGCGAGTGGTGAGGTTTTGAAAAATCTTGGCGCTACTGGGAGATTTGGCAATTGTGTCGGGGTCTTGGGCGCTTAAAATTACCCTCACACCGCTCTTAGCACCGTTAGCGCAGAGTCTTCCAACCAAAGCGGCGACGCTATCGAACTCGAACAAAATCGGGCTTTCATCTATGAAAAAGATTGAGGCTGGAGCAGCTAAAGCTCTTCTCAAAGCTGCTGAATATGCACTAAGAGAAAGAATCGCAGCATCTTCGTCGTTGCTCAGATTTCTCAGTGCAAAAACCAGTAATTTCGCATCGCTTCTAAATGTAGAAGGCATTGAAATCGCTTTACCGACTCGTGAGGAAAGCCAGAAGCGCAGGCGTAATTTAATTTGCTCTAATCCCGCTCTGATGTCTCCTGAAATTGCATCAAGACGCAATCGTTCCATTGAGCAAAATGAGAGAAAATCAACTAGAGTGGGCATGGCTGACCATTCTGGAGAACCTAGCCCGTGAGTGAAGGCTGCCGCATAGCGATCGCGAATTTGCAAGTCACCAAAGAAAGCATCGAGAGCCAGTGCTAAAATTGAGCGGACTGTATCAGCAAGAGTTCTTTCACTAGCGGATGTCGAGCCACGTTTAGAGCCGATTACCATTGCCATCAAAGCGTCGGAGAGAAAATCTTTGTAATCTTCAAACCGCTCTTGTTGTAACTTAGGATTGAGAGAGCGCAAGTCAGGAAGCTCGAACAAGTTTGAACTTTCCTTGCCGATGTCAAAGTACGCCCCGTCCTTACCTAGAAAGTTGGTGTAGTCCGTGAAGGTAGAAGAACCATCGGGTTTGGGATAGTCCATCGCTACCACTGGCATCCCACGAGCTAGTGCATGAGTTAAAATGCCTGCTGCTGTTACACTCTTGCCACTTCGAGTCGTGCCGAACAATCCCAAGTTCTTGTGAGTTCGGAATAAGTCCAGAAAGACTGGCGTACCCCCTTCTTCAGCAATCAACTCAAACCCACTGTCGTCACCTGAGCGAGTTCGCACTAAAGGCATCAGTCCGGGTGCTTCACCACTGAGATAGGTTTGCCGCCGGTTGAAGGGAGTTGTCAGTAAGCGTTCCCAGGTAATTGGAAAGGTTTGCAACCAGATTTTCCAGGGATACTCAGTTTCGCGCAGCACCCAAGCAGGACGCAAAAAACACGACTGAATATAGCGACAAGCTTCATCCAATAGAGAGCGATTTTTGCGGTAAACCAGGAACACAACCGCCATATGAACGGGAACTGCCCCCTCGTACAATTCCTCTTGAGCTGCAATTGTTTTTTTGATGTTGAGCAGGGATTTGACATCAATTGAGTTTTTTTCACTGGCTAGCTGCGATGAAGTATTTGCCTGCTTGGTAAGACGCTGCATATTGGTCTTCACCAGTCCTTCATTTGCCCGCATTAGCTGACAGTAAATCTCGGTATCATAGACACGCTCGCGAGCCATTACATCCCACAGGTAGCGCATCTGGGATTCCTTCCCAACCCATCCTCCTGGTTTGTCAACGAACGTTAGCGCCCCGATATATTTGCGCTTGGTATTAACCCACTTTCGGTCTGTCATGGGTACAGAGTACTCAGATTCAATCAGTAATGTTGTAGGATGAACTTCTGAGTGGACTTCCTCTCTCAAACCTTCATCATCTAAAACTAAAAGTTGAGGAATTGACCGAGGCGGAGTATCGTTGAAACGCTTCCAGAGGGTTGCCCAAAGTTCTTCAGCGGTTAAGGGGCGAATATCCAAACCCATTTTGTTAGAAAGCAACTGCTCCCAATTCTCGTAGCCATCAGTGAAAGACGCATAAAGAAGTTGCTCGATACGGGTATGCTGAACTTCATGAATTTCACCCGTGAACGATTTCCACACTCTCTCAAGTCGTGCCAAAAACTTTTCAATGACATCCGCTGTTCCTTGAGTATCTGGTTCCACTGTATAGGTGGCATAGAGGTGGAGAAACTTGGGCTTTCGTACCCCTTTTCGCGTCAGTTCCCTTACTCTTGCGCGTTCGCCCCATAAGAGGTAACGCAGTTCATCAGATGGAGCATCTTCAGCAAGCTTTGAGAAGGCTTCTTGACGCTGGGTATCGTCAGTAAAGGACCCCAAATGAATCGTGAGACGCTCGTTATTGGGTAAGTCTTTTAAACCCGCTTCTAAGGCATCAAATACTGGGTCAATTTCATCAGAGCGTAAGGTTGAATGAATTCCTTTACACTCGAAGCCAAATTGAACCATGAAGCTATTGAGTCCTTTTTGCAAAACATAAGCTCCAATGTTGCGTTCAGAAAGTCCAATCCGAAGCATTGAGGCAAGATGAAAGGCGTTTTCAATAGGACTGTAGCGAATTTTCTGTTCTCCGTTATCGACAGTACGTTTGCCGATTTTTTGTGCAGGTTTCATTGGGAATCACCCTCTTCTTTTTTGCTGCTGATTACTCCTTATAGACAGCCTTTTGTGTGATGTAGGGGTAGGACTGCTAGTATTGAGAATTTGGGAGTATCTTGCGTAACCTCTTGTAAAAGTCGGAGTGGAAACTAACTTAGAAAGGAATCGCCAAGCTTTACTGCCAGTCAGTACCCACCAGGTTGACATTCCCCAAGCGGCGACAATTCCAGTCCACAACCACGACAAGCCCAAAACACTTTTACAGATGTAGTAAGAGGTTAAACAGATGGCAGTCCAAGGTATTACTTGGTCAGCGGGAAAGGGACCGACTTTGGGTGCAGTTCCGAGACTGGAATTAACAGGTCGAAACTTCTTAGAGCTGTTTGGATTAAAGTCAGACATTAAGCCGCACCACCGCCACCAGTAATCAGACCCGCTAAGATGTCTCCCAGCGTGACAGTAATCAGAATGATGAGGGGAGTACGAGCCAGAGTTTGCCAGTCTTCATCGTTACGAGCTGCTGCAATTACACGCACTAAGGAGATGGCAAGATAGAGGACAAAAATTGCTCTTAGGGTATTAAAAACAAGAGCGTAGATATCAGCGCCGCCTCCTCCTCCGTTAATTGGAAAGCTGCTACGCATCCAGCCTTCAGTTTGAGTAAAAAATTGAGCTGCTGCTGGAGCCGATGCGTAATCTAACAGATATACGGTTCCAACCAAAGAAAGAATGAGGGGTGCAATATTTAATTTGTGTTTAGTTTCCCAACGATGGATTGCTCCAAAGCAACGTGTTGCTTCTTTTGGACAAAAAACACAAGCTGTTCCGACAAGGGTTAGAAGACATCCAATAAAACTGGTAAATCGCTGCGCCACAATTAGGTCTACAAATAAGGCAGCGCTAGCGCTCAACATTAAAACACTTAAGGGGAGTCGCTTCAGCAATAGGAACTTACTTAAACTTTGACAGGGCAAAGTTTTCAAGTAGGAGCTTTTAACAACCATGACGTTGAAGGCAAGTAAAGAAATTTAGTTCATTTACTTGATAACCAATTTGAAAAACTCTCCCCCTCCATCATGGGTTGAAAAAAATATGCATCTACATTTGGATAGATAACAAGCGATGCTCCAACCGAAGGCTTATGCCTTTTGGGAAGTATTGATTCAAATATTGCAATTTCCGGCGCTGCTGTCACCTGTGAGCAGCTCTTTGGTGTGATTATGCGATCGCCCTACAGCTATCAAGGGCATCCTACAGCAGGAGTTGCCGCCGCGTCACATGGTGAGCAGAGTGTGTCGTAGCGTCGCGCACTGTCAGAAGCGATCTCTGCGATCGCTTCCCAACGATACCACGACTGAGAAAGTTAATTGACGATATCTGGCTTTTAGCGATCGCTCAGCCGTCTGAGCAGTTCCCTCATTTTGAGGGATTTGCATTTTCCTGCACTGGTGAACGCCTATTCTTTTCACGGCTTCTTCTTTGAACGGTATCGGGAGCCTTTTGCAAACGCTTAGCGGAAAGGCTGGTTAATACCAACTCCGGGTTGACTACCCCCTTTATCAAGAAGGATAATCTGCTTTGAGGCGATCGCCATTGCTTTGAGGCAGACCAGCCAGCAACAGCGCTACACGCGATTGCCGCAGAGATTAATTCAGCCCCTGTAGGCAAATTTTGGAAGGTTAAAGGCAGTAGCGATCTGCCGTAGGCGGCAGCGCTTCGCTATCGCACCTAGCGCAGTGCAACTATGCAATCGCCAACCTCGTCGCTGCCCTCGCAAAACCGATACGATGAGGAATAAGTCTCTCACTGACTGAACTTGTCCTATGCGTTCGCCATTTCCGGGAATGAACCCCTATCTGGAAAATCCTGAGCTGTGGTCAGCGGTGCATAACCGTTTGATTGTAGCGATGGCAGATGACTTGGTGGAGCGTCTCAGCGAGAACTATCGAGTCGAAATTGAAAAGCGGACTTACTTTAGTAACGATGAGAGCGTTTTAGTTGGCATTCCTGATGTTGCGGTGCTAACTGGCAAAACGGCAGAACCGACATCATCTGTTGCTACTGTGTCATTACCCGTTCAACCCGAGCAGGTGACAGTTCCAGTTGCCGAAGAAGTGAACGAGCGGTATCTGGAAATTCGAGACGTGGCGACTGGCACTGTTGTTACCGTCATTGAGCTTTTGTCTCCCAAAAATAAGCGCTCTGGGGAAGGGCGACTGGCTTATGAACGCAAACGAAATCGAGTTTTAGCCAGTGCGACTCATCTGGTGGAAATCGATTTGTTGCGAGGTGGCAAACCTTTTCCGATTAGAAGTGAAAACTTGGGGGATTATCGCATTCTAATTTGTCGAGGCGATCGGCGACCGACGGGGGAATTATATGCGTTTGGCTTGCGACAACCCATTCCCCCCGTGCCGATTCCGCTAATGTTGGGTGAAGAGGAGCCAATTTTAGAGTTACAACCGTTGCTCGATCGCGTTTACGAAAAAGGGCGGTATTATTTGGCAATTGATTACAAAAAGCCGCCACAACCGCCACTTTCTGAGGAAGATACTCGGTGGGCAGAAACGTTATTGAAAGGGCGATTGCAAGGCTAAGACGGCAGCTCAAGGTGATCGGGGTCGAGGAAAGTCAGGATACAGACTAACTTCAGATCCAACTGATTGCATCGCTTATATTTGAACGCAACTTCGTATTAGCTGCCAATGGGAACCGAATTTCAAAGAACGGGTAGTCATACCACCATCGGTATAAGTACTTGTTTCTCAAGGATTCAAGATGGGAGTTAGATCGAGAACAAACCCAGGCAATACGTCTTCGCCAGAAAGAGTAGGTGGTTGGTCAAAGGAGAAGTTAATCGTTTCTACAGCCTGATTGGGTCGGTAGATTTCAACTAAGGGTGTTTGAGGGTCAATCAGCCAGCCCAAGCGTGCTCCGTTAGCTTGGTACTCTTGCATTTTTGCTCGTAGATCTTTTAAGGAATCCGTTTCAGAACGGAGTTCGATTACAAAGTCTGGACAGAGGGGAGGGAAGCGCTTTCTATCCTGAGCGGGTAAGGCGTCCCATCGTTCTAGTATCACCCAGGAAGCATCGGGGGAACGCTTGGCACCATTGGGTAATCGGAATTCAGTGGAGGAGTCGAAGACTTTTCCCAACTGGGTTTGCTCATTCCAATTGTAAAGTTTAGCTGTCAAACCAGCGTTGCTAATGCCGCTTTCGCCACCCGTTGGGGGCATAATTATCAGTTCTCCTTGAGCCGTTAGCTCCAACCGCCATTCTTGATTAGCCACACACAGTTGATAAAACTGCTCGTCTGTCAGACCTACAGCAGGGGGTACATTCAGAGTCAGAGTTTCCATCGGTAATGCGATCGCAAACTGGGTTAATTTTATTATGAGCGAATCGTATTTCCTGCACGCTATTGTATTGGGCGATCGCTACCAAAACCCTTATCATCTCGAACAGTTGAGGATCAGCATCCAAAGTAAAATGTAGTTAACAACCCCTACCCCCAATTCACGCCATGAATTAATGGTCTTCTTACCAGAGGATGCAATAATCGCAGAAGAAAAGCTAACCAACTACTTGCTTGTGCCGTTGCCGAAAGATGATAAATCGCAATTTCTTGCTAGAGCTGGGTACACAGTGGATAATTGGCAGCAACTTGAACAAGATCTACGTACTCAAGTCTTAACCCAACCTGCCGAACAAATTGAAGTTAATCGCTATGGTGAGAAGTATGCTATTCGTGCGTGTCTGCGAGGGATAAATGGGGTTGAACTCAATATCTTGACCATTTGGATGGTTGCAAACGGTACAACTAAATTTGTCACCCTAGTGCCAGACAAAGGAGCTAATCAATGAAGATACAGCACTCCCTATTTTCCCAAGTTGCCCTAGTTCAGGATTTACCAGAACACAATCTGACGCGGGGAGATATTGCGACAATTGTGGAACATTACCCCATGCCGGAAGGGGAAGAGGATGGGTACAGTCTGGAAGGGTTTGATGTGCCTCAGGTGACGCTCGAAGTTGCCGCCTCGCAAATCATCCCAATCTCTCAGTGGCAGCAGGAAGAAATGATTTTACGCAAGTTACGCCAGCTATCAAAATCGAGGCGGCTGCAATTGGAAGACTATCTAGATTTTCTCTTGCAAAAAGAGAACACAGAGAATGTGAGTGTTTAAGAATTGCGATCGCAAACTGGGTTAATTTTATTATGAGCGAATCGTATTTCCTCCACGCTGTTGTATTGGGCGATCGCAAAAAAGACGCATTCTACAAGCGATCACTATTGGTTCAACGCCAGAAAAACCAGCTCTGTAGGTCACTACTCCTACTATGTAGGGCAGCATGATACTTGATATGTTAGGGAACGTGCATCAAGATCAACAACGACTGTTCCTCCTCGATTTTTATCTACCTGCCGCCATACTTCATACCCTATAAGAATTGCTTTCTCCCAATCTCCCAGTGAACACTGAGCAACTTCTAAGTAGGAGGTCATATTCTTTATAGTTCTGAGTAGTTGGTAATCAAGTGTGGAAACTCCTTCCAAGAAAGAATGATCCTTGGCATAGCTGAAAATGAGTGCTGATATACCTTCCTCAATTGCCTTGGCTCGACCGCCGTCTTCAACCTCATCTACTTTAGGATTACTTTTGCGTTTACGGCTACCCAGTAGTTGACGGACAACCGGAGACCAACCCAAAACTGCCGCATAGGACAGATGGAAAACGTCGTGAAAGCGGTAGCCATCGCTTAAGTAGGAGTTATCGGTGAGGTCATCCCCAATCTTTTTTCCGTCGATGAATGCCTTCATCTTCACCGAACTATCTTGACTTACCTCAGCAATCTCTACCACAAACTGCCGTGGTAAACGTTCGTGTTCTGGAAAGTCCCTATCAAACATATATCCTATGGCTTTAACACCTGTTTGTACAGAATTTCTCCATCCCCAGCGGTCAAGACACTTTTTAAGATTACCTTCTGCAATTTCTTCCAAATCAAGCTCAAACTTGCTTGCTACGTTGGCAATATACCAAAGCAAATCACCCAATTCTTCTGCAATACCGTCTTTGAAGAGTTTATGAGCATCTCCGTCACGGAGAAATTTTTTATACTCTGTAAGGAGTGTACCTGCTTCACCCACCAAACCAAGCAGGGGTACGATTACTTTATTCTCGTCGGGAATCTGATCAGTCTTCAATGCTTGCTCTTGATACTCGCGGAAATTCATAGTCTACCCCTTGAGATTCTATTTCGAGTTGGAGTTTGTAGCGTTTTGGGCTGTTCTGTATTGTTTAATAGCCTCGTTAATTCCCCACTTGGGAGGAAACCAGTAATCAATTGGTTGTCTGTTAGCTGAATATTTTTGCTTTATGCGAGTTCGACCTGATACTCCGGAAATTTCCGGGTGTTTCATCCGGGCATACTTATCGACCTCGCAAAAGAGATTTTGGCAGTCAATTAACTGCAACGGGCGTCCAAAGAGAGACTGAAAATCAAGACCTAAACGCTCAAACTCAGATTCTTGGTTTTCTGCCATCAGCTTAATGATTTCTGGCTCATTAAGACCACCCAGATCGGCAAAACATTTCCGAATACCATCAAGCGCACCTGGTCCAGGAACCACAAAACTCATTTCACTAAAGTTCGTGAGTTTGCTGTAATTAACATCCGTAATGAACTGATATGCAAGGAAGTCACCGATAGTGGGGTATTCACGCAAAAGGTCAAATCCTCGATGCATATTTGGCGCATCAGTAAGCTTCTTGGGCAGTTCATCGGCCATCATCTTCTCAATCAACTTGAGATGAGTCTGGTGCTTTCTTGTATGTCTAAGTCCTTTTCCTCCTGACGGCATGATGTATGCTGCTGAATAGATACGTTGACCTTGTTCTATCGCTTCGGTAAGAATTTCGTCGTAGCGCTTAAAAGAATATTCAGCGTAGATAATCTTACCAAGTTTACTTTCCAAAAGCCGCCAAGTTTCGATCTTGTTGAAAATCTTAAACAGAATGATTCTGAAAAACACTTCATCCGAAGTGGTCGGGAGATCTTCGCGGTAGATAACCTGACGGATCAGATATTGGCTTGTGCGATCTGATGCACGATAAGCATTAGTAAATTTGAAGGTAGAAAGAATTGGATCTTCAGTCCAAGGCATCGGTTCTCGGCACAACTTTTTGAAAAAGATGTTCTGCCTTTCTGCTGCGAAACGCCAGTAGGTATCAAATACAATAGTAGGCTTGGCAGGCAGAAGGTGAGAGTATGCAGCAACATCTATGCTTTGAGAGCTTTTGGGTGTACTATAGTCGCCAAAGTTAAGACTTAGTTGTTCGTCAAGAGATGTATCTTTTTGAGTAATTTTAAATTTTCCTCTCGGTGGTTGTTTTGTTGGCATTATACGTTCCATCCATTGCTTGTTAGTCTGTCCTTGAGGGTATCACTTTTCGACATACTTTTATGACTGGGGCGAGAGTCTCTGAACTCTTGGTGATGTTATCCAGCTTGGCTACACCAATAAAGCAGTTCATCCGGCTAAATTTTAGATCCATTTCGTGAGCCATAAAGTTCCCTAGTCTGCACAGTCCTAAGTAGTTCCCATAAGCTTTATTAAAGACCTGCTGAGTAGCATAAAAAGCATTCATCGTAAGGTTATTTTTATGTGGGACAAAGCTTATATGTTGTAGACAAGGAAAAGGAAGTTGAGCGCTACCCACATGGTCTCTCCCAGGATCGAAAATTGATGCCTGAAACATCGATCTCCTAACGGCTGGACGATCCTTATACTTAGAAATAATGTATTCAAGTTGGTTACCATCATTTGGACCAGAGCCGAAGGCAATAAGTCTTTCAAAGTAAATGCCACGTTTATTCTTATTTAGTTCTACGGCTTTTATTCTGGGGAAAATCTTGAGATATCGCTCAAATAACTCCTTTCGTCCGTCTTTAGAATGTCTCCAGAGAGAATGAGGAAAAATCGTATTCGCAACAGTATCTATTGTTTGCTCACCTTCGGCAGCAAGACAATTGTCAAGCGACTGTCGAATATCCGTATCCTCATTTGGTATGCCATCATTAAAACCTGTGATGCTCACCACAAGAGGGGAAATTTCCTTACCTGGATTATCAATAATGTGCAAAAATGCTTTTGCCCAAGCATGGGAAAGGTTGTTTTCATCAATCAAAAGAGGTGAACTGTTACTCATCTTCCACCTCTTCAAGATGCCGATATTGACTTAGACCAATAAACTGATACCGCGAGACACGAACAAAGACAGCCCATCCGGTGTCACGGCAATAAACCCTCACAATACCGGGACGGTTAGCTTTAAAAAGTTGTCCCTTCGGGTGATTTTCTTCAAGGGTGATAGTATCATTTACAGCTTGTGCACCTGTTGGAAGCAAAAGGAGACTTCCAACTTCGGCATCAATTGTTGGCATTAACCAGTGTGCATCGGCGATAGTCAACGGGTCAGTCGATGGACGCCCAAGCACCTTTTCACGAATAGTTTTGGGCTTTGTTTTGAGAAGCGTACTAGCCCTTGAAGAGGAGATCATCTTAAGAGCATAAGCCATGTGAGTAATTAGCGTTTCGTACCCAACGCCGAAATTACAGGCAATTGTAAAAATCTGCTCTGGCGTTGCCGAAGCCGCATCCCATCCACGCGAAACGAATGCTTTCCGCACGCATAAAATTGGCATGAGCAAAAATCCAGCAAAGGAGTTAGCTAAAAACTCCTCTGGCTCAAAAGCCTGAGAGCTTTCTGCTTCTCCTAGCAGTTCATCGATAGTCGAACCATGTCCAAAGACATGATGACCAAGTTCGTGAGCACAGGTAAAGATGCGTCTGGGGAGAGGACGTAATGCGGAAAGTAAAATTACCGACTCGGCTTCTCGGAGATAGATCCCCTCCATACTGATGTCAACAAACTTGACTCTCACATTGAGCTTGTCGCACAAGCCATAAATACAGAGTGGGCTTTTGTTGTCAAAACCTGTTTTTCTCCGCACCTCGATTGCTTTCTGCTGGGCTTGTTGTGCCAAAACCTGTCTCTGATTTCTCAAAGTCTGATTCCTCAAAGTACTTCTCCTCCTCTACGCATTGAGGCAAGTATTGTTAAAAGTCGATCAAGGTCATCTGGTTTAAGCTTTCGGAGTTCTCTCGCGGCAAGCTGAATCTTGTCGTCATGGATATCAAGCTTGTCTGCACCCTCCCCAAGCAACCATGACACACTTACGTCATAAATTTCGGCAAGCTTCGTGATCTCATCAGCAGAAACCTTTCTATTCCCAGCTTCCGCTTCCGTAATTGAAGGGCGATGAAGACCAAGCATCTTAGCTACCTGAGCTTGGGAAAGCCCCGCCATCTTGCGAGCTTCACGCAAGCGGGCTGCAATAATTGACCTCTTCTCTTCTGTGTAACTCATACCTAAGTCTCTCCTCTGTTGACAATCTCACAGACTACAGCAACAGACTCCTCAATGGTGAGCCATCGCTTGCCATCCTTTGAGAGAAATATGTTGTTATTGTTGGGAATCTCTACATCTAGTCTGTCGGCTAGCATACCAATCGCTTCAATACATAGGAGGCTATCAAACCCTTCAAGGTCAGTCATGGGACAAGTTGTTCCTGTTATTTGGGTGGCTTGGTACCCACTATCGCTTTGGATCTCCTGGAATACTTCAATCAGCTTGACTTCCACATCCTCTGGACTCATGGCACAGTCTCTATTCTTACTGATGGTAAGAATATCTTACCAAAATAGACAAGAGTTGCCAAGCTCAGTCAAGCACGGATTCGGAACTGAGTTGACTTGGAGTTACTCAAAGATGTCTGACCGACTGGTTGCTGCCACACCCTCTCGCAACTGTTCAACCTCATCTAACAGCCGCGCGATCGCTCCCCCTAACGTTACTGCCTCAGTTTCCAACCTATACTTGGAAAGTCGCTCCCAAGTATCAGGAGTCACGTACACCAAGTAATTACAGCCAAATTATCAATCCGTCTCTAGCGTTTCCCCATCAACGACTACCAACCCTACCCCGCAGCGAGTTGCCGCTTCTGCCAACCGGGTATCAAGTGTTGCGAGAGGCAATGCCAATCGTAGTGCTAACTCTAAATATGCCGCATCATAAGCAGCTATTCCTTCTTGTCGTCCTAATACCAGAGTTGACGAGAGTGCGTTGCTATCCGTAGCTTCATCAACGTGAATTAGCAGCGACTGTAACAAAGCAATAGCTAGTTCAGATTGCTCAGTCGTCATGCGGTTACGTCGTTCTGCAACCAGTAAAGTATTAGCAACTTCTAGCGACCAAATTCCCGGCACAAAAGCTTCACAATCCGGCATCATTGCAAGTAGTGCATTGGCATAATCGTCATTTTCATCTACTAAACACCAACTAATTGCTACAGAACAATCCAAGACAAACTGCATTAAAACCTGCGCCCCTCTTCAATCATTTCGCGGATTGAATTTTTATCCAATGCCACTTCTTGCCGCAGTTGTCGCATTCTAGCAATTGCTTCAGTAATTGATTTTTTAGTAGTAAGCTTTCCCCAAGTATTATACCGAGGTTGAGTTTCCTCCGATGATAACGGCTGTACAACTACCACCACCTCAACAGAAGTATCTTTAAAATCAGTGGGCATTTGGAGAAGCAATATCCCATCTGTCCCGATATGCGATCGCATCTTCTTTATTTCCATGTCAGACTCCAGAAACCTTACCTCAACAATTCTCTTCAGTTCTTAATTTATATCGAATTCACCGAATCACTTTGCGCCTGGTTCCGCCCCACGTTTTCGCAACTGTTCAACCTCATCTAACAACCGCGCGATCGCTCCCCCCAACGTTGCCGACTCAGTTTCCAACATATACTGGGAAAGCCGCTCCCAAGTATCAGGAGTCACGCGCACCAAATAATCACAGCCAACCCCACTCGTGTAACTAACACCCTCTTCCCGACTCAGCGATCGTTTGCCCTTCACTCTTGACTGACGGCTTCCAATAATTCGAGACTTCATAATCGCTTTAGCTTCGTCCGGTTCCCGCCTTGCCACCTCAGCCAGTTCCAAAGTATCCCTTTTCGTCAATTTGGCATCGCGGCTGAGGATATACCGTCGAGTCTCCTCCCCTAACATTTCGATCAGAGCGTCCACTGCCAGCGCGAATTTAGCATCCCGCTCAATAGTGGCACGACTCACCTTTAACTCACTCGCCAATCGCTCAGCCGTTTGAGCAGTTCCCTCATTTTGAGGGATTTGCATTTTCCTGTACTGATTGGCACCCATTCCCCCTCGCGGCTTCTTCTGTTGCAGATACCGCAGACCCCTCAAATAGCTTAAAGCTTCTTTAGTCAGGTTGCGCCTGCTCAGTTGATTGTTGATAATCCAGTTCCGCGCCGCCTCCCAGTCAGGTAGTTCAATCTCAACCGTCTGGAAATCAATGCCATGCTGACAGCAAATTTCCCAACGGTTGTGTCCATCGAGCAAGATGTCATGTCCTGCCCAGACTACCAAAGGGTCTCGGCATCCTTCTTTGATCAGGTTAGTTTCCAACTGCCGCCGCTCATCAGTTGAGAGAGGTGGAATCAGATTCTTGAACTCAGGATCGATCTGAAGGCTGCGAGGGGATACTGGACTCGTGGTAAGAACAGAGCCTTCCTGGGAAATTTTGACTCCAGAACGTCTATCATCAAGGTTCAGATTCATCGCTCCTCAAACCCAGCATCTCTGGGGTTAGTAGAAAGCTGTTAAACGCAGTTGGCTACCCTCGCCGTCACTTCTTTGACTAGCAGCACCTTCGGTTATTGGCTAAGTGGCTAACTGCACCCAGTCTGTGGGATACCATTCGGCTTTCCCCGTGTAGGCACAACGGACAGGTACGAGATTGGGTCGAGGTTGTGCGCCCAGTTCTGGGTATTGAGTGGGGTCAATAACCCATGCACGTCCTCCAGTTTGGTGGTAGCTCAGTATTACTGAGTCATTAACTTTGAACCCATTCCAGGAAGGAGTAGAACCACAAGACAGGCAAGCACCGTTCGCTAGTTTAGAAGATGCGTCAAATCCATCGACTCCTGCAATAGGCTGTTCCGCCTCAGTGTTTGCCACTTCATCTGTAGTAAGGTCGGCAGGAGGCATATTAGTGTGGTGGCTTTCAACTCCTGTGTCAATTGCGTCAGTCGAAGTGCAAGAGGCTTGCAGGGCTTCGGCTTCAGGCATTGATAACCCTGTCAATTCCCTGTCAATTGTGTCAATGCTCCTCTCAGATATCTGCACTGGCATCTGAGCCTCTTCAATTATCCTTAGCTCCTGTGATGAGCCATCCATTGACGTATCCGTTTGGATTGTTGACAATTGACGCTTCAGTTGACACTGTGCATCAATTGAGTCAACCCCACTCGTAGCAGTAAACTCAGCGGCGGAATTGACGAATTGACCGTTGCTAACGGTGTCGCTTTTCCCATTTCTGCCTAAAGGCGAGGCACTAGATGGTGTGGGGACATAAACCATAGAAGCTCCTTCCCCAGTCACGCAACCATAGCCAGCGTTAGCCAGAGTTTGCATCAACTGGCGAATCTGGTCAGTTGCCATTTTTCTGAGGTCGCGAACCCCGCTCTTGAGGGCAGAAGCCGTTGCGTTACCGACTCGTTCGACAAACTTCTGTATTTTCAGTGCGATCGCAGCCAGTCCCGAATCGGGAGAATTATGGGTATGAATCAGACGGTACTGCCAGAGGTAGTAAGCCGCTAACTCAATCGCTTTCTCCATCGTGTCACCATTAATCGCCTGAGACGGTCTTTCGCCTCGGAGTACGGCATTGACAACGTGTAACCATAATGCTAAGCGAGCCGTGTAAGCTTCAATCTTGGGGAAAGCTAACTGTAACCCAAAGGCATCTTCACACTGCTGGGCATCCACCAGTTGGTGCTGCCAAGTCTCCAGCAGTTGCATCGCCTCGTAGCTCAATAGATAATCCTGTTGGGGGACTTTCTCCAACTCCGTATACAGGTAGGTCAGAGCTTCAGAGATTCCCGTATCCTTGTCCTCTCTCAATAACCGCAAGTAGCGCAGCGGTGTTTTCGCGGCACAGAAGAGCCAGCGGGCATAGTTACCGTTGAAGTCGTTGTGGTCGCCCATTAGCTGGGCTAAAACTTCCCACTGATAGCCCCCAGTGCGAGAAACAGCAGAACGAGGCAAACAGACGGACTTCTCTGAGCGATCGTACAAAATGGCAGAACCGTTCCACTGGTCGAGTTCAGCTTCCTCATCCGCACCGTGTCCCCCCCGATACTGGTTGCGGGATTTGGTGTTGCCTGCTAGTTCATCTCGATAGTAAAGGAGTCCTCTGGGGTTCTCCCCGTGAATGTTTTGCAGGGTTTCTAGGGTAATGTCTTTAGTCAAATAGCGTTTGCGAGTGGGGGGTCTAGTAGGTTCTTCTGGAGTTTCTTGCCGTGACTTTTTGCTCTTGTTCAGTTCTCGTTCGGCTCGATAGTCTTCTAAATCGATGCGAAAGGATTCGTAGGCTTCAGTTTCCAATGCCACTAAGGGGTCTAGAATGATTCGCTGAGCTGGAGTTTTCATGGCACCAGAGTTAGCCACGATCGCAGTCCAGAAAACCATCGGTTGGATGTATTTAGCACTGGGCTTCACGATGATTCGGGCAGCAGTCCCCACTCGACTCGCAGCAGCCGGAAGCAGGGTGGTAAAGAGAAACTCTGGAGCCGTAGGCATGGCTCTAGCCGTCTCTATCAGTGTCTCTGCAAACCAGGCTTCTAGGTAGCGGTTGAGGTCTAGGTGAGTGCAGCGAGTTTTGAGCAGACTAGAGAGTTTCTTAGCCGCTGCGGCTTGGTCAAGAAGCAAGTCCACTTCAATCGCCAGGGACTTAGCCAATTTCTCCACATCTCGGTAGGGAAATCCGGTAGCAGCAGCCAAATCCATCAGTGCTGCATCCCGTAGAGAGGGGGTATCGTAGCGGTTGAGAATTTCCAGGATTTTGTCGCGCAGGGAGAATGCTGTCGATGGTCGATAAGCAGATGCAGTGAGACGAACCTGAGCTTGTTGCTGCTCGATTTCAGCCGTTGACATGGCTGTAGCTGCTGCGGCTTCAAAGTCTGACCAGGTATAACCAGCATCCAAGGCATTACTCACATCCCAACCTGTTACATCACACGGCGACGGCATGGGAACTTGGGCAATTCGTCCTCGCTCTCCTAAAGCTAAGGCAAGTTTCTTCGCTCCTGCATCACCAGGGATGGTTCCATCTTGGCGAGGTTCGTCGTTGCGATCGAAGAAAATGGTGACAAGACCGGGGAGGCGATCGAGTTGTTCTTGTTTGGGAACAGTACCGCAACCCCCAGTAGAGCAGCAGACAGCAATCTTCGCTCTGCACTGACGGGCTAACCAACCCAAGCGCATGGCATCCCATTCCCCCTCGCAGTACCAAGTCGCTTCGGCATCTTCTGGACGATAGGTGAACCAAATGGTCACAGGTACGCCGTACTGACACCACTTACTCACATATGGGGGTCGAGCCTCCCCAACCAACCAAGGTGCAACCCGCATCTTCTTGTAAAACTGCCCCGGTTCGTCAGCAGGAATATAGATGCTGACTGACCAATAACACTCGCGGGAGTCTGGTTTGTTTTCATCCAGGGTAAGCCAGCGCTGGTCTAGACCCAAGCGGTAATGCTCGATCGCCTCGCGAGTAAAGCCACGCGCTTCAAGCCATGCCAATGCCTGTTGCTGAGGAGTTCCCTGATAATGCAGCAGTCGCTCGACTGATTGCTGAACCTGCTTTTGGGATACAGTGCGTTGTCTAGAAGGTGGTGCAACTGACGGCTGACGGACTCGATGCGGCAGCGAGTCAGACAGGTTCATCGGCTGACCTGGTGGTGGAGCGCCCAACACGGCTCGGATTTGCTCTGGAGTACAGCCTCGGTAGCACCAGTATTTGCCGTCTGCATTGACAAACAAGTTTTTTTGTCGCTTTTTGCCGTCTTGTTCGCAGCTAGGGCAAGAAGCCCGACCTTTAGCATCAAAATCAACCCAGTCTCGAATGGCAAAGCTTCCAGGCGTAAGTTTCATCGTAAATGCTCTCCTCCGTGAATTTTTGAGGTTACGGAGCTGGAACAGCATGAGAATTACGGCCGCTCACACTTACTATCTGGCTGAAACTTTGCTAAAGTTGAGCTACATAATAGACCCCTATATTTAGTTAGGGCGCTCAACTTGGTAGCTCGCAGGTGGCACTGCGTAGTTCCAAATCCAGTGATAGTAAGTTGTGAGAAGGCGCGAATCTTCGCTGCTTTCTCCGGCTTATGAATTTTTAAGGAAATAACATATCGGCGTCAGGAATCTCGCGATACGTATTCTTGACGCTTTTATGTTGTCTGAGTCAGACGGTGGAGAGCGGTCTCGCTGACGAATTGCAAACATGGCACCCCCATGCAGAAGTTGGCTGCAATCTCAAACCTTCCTAACCTCTAGAGTTCGGCTGGAAGTTGCTGCAAGACTAGCACCTTAACTTGACCACTTCAAGGGGGCAAAATCGCCTATACGCCGGAGTCACGGGTCACTTATACGCCGGAGTCACGGGTGAAACTATACGCCGGAGTCACGGGTGAAATCGAGAGTTATACGCCGGAGTCACGGGTAAAACTATACGCCGGAGTCACGTGGGGAAGGCTCAAAATCATACGCCGGAGTCACGGGTGATTGTTGAGATTTGTTAAATTCAACCGTTATCTGTTCTAACAAAGCCCAAACAATTACATAGCTCAAAATGCCTTTGATACAATTTGTCTAAATGGTAGGGATTGAACGTGAGCAAGGAAGACACGGCTTTTCCGGTGGACGGACAGCTTCTGATGGTCATGCCAAGAGCAGGAGCCTCGATCAGAAACCCCGATGTGCGACTGCCTATTCTCCGTGCAGATGCCGATGGTTATTACTTGGAGATGCGAGTTGATGCTGACTCTAAGGAACAGAGTGAAGTAGCAGTAACCCGTCGTGTCCCACTAGAGAATCTCTCAGCAGAGGAGTGGGAAGAGTTGAGCAATCAGTATGCCAATCTCGACTTAAGTACCTGTACAGATTTGGGAATTAGCAAAGCTCTGGAGAAAATTCCAGACCGCCGGGTTCAGCGCTTATTCATAGCATTGCTGACTTTTTTAAATCCTAGGCAGGTTGCTATTGTGTTGTATCTATACAAGGAAGCGGCGCGGCAGGGTAACAGTCCTCTGGTCTCCTTTCGTTCCAACGATCTTCTGGAAAGTATGGGCTATAGTCGTGCTAAAGACGGTAGCTTTACAACTCGGTCAAGAGCGCAACTCAACCAAGACCTAGTTGCCCTCCACAGAACTGAGCTAGTGCTGGCTCAGTCTCTCAAAAAAGGCAACACAACGGGAGCGAAGGTTATCGTCAAAAGTATCCTCCGCATCCGAGACTATGAAATCGATAAGGTGCCGCGAGACTTCGATTTAGCAAAGGCGGCTGATTATACTTATGAGTTGGCAGATGCTTACACGGTGGCGCTGGAATTCTTTGATGGACCAAGTCGGACAGGAGATTATGTCCTGTTCTCCAACAACGTTGACATGACTCAAAAGCTGGGGAGTAATGCCAAGCATGATTACAAGATGAAGCTGTTGGTTTATCTTGCCAGTCGAATGAAATGGGACAAGCTCCAAGCTGGACAATATCTGACGATCTCCAAGCAATATCTGTTCAAGAATCTAGACCTTCTGGGCAGTAATCTATCGAGAAACAATCAAATTTTGTGGCGGACGATAGAGGAATTACAGCAAGAGGGATATATTCTAGAAGCTCTAGAGTTGCCAGGGAAGCGGAAGCTCACAAAGATTCAGTTTCAAATCAATCCTGAGAAAATACGTTGCAGCAATTGAAGATCTAGAGCTTTCCCCTATCCCTGACCATTGTACTTATCTCTCTCCAAATAAGTACAATTGTACTGTTAGAATTGAATCCATTGATGTTGGGTTTTGCTATTGCTCTACCTAACCTACAGCGATGGCGATCACACTGACACTCACGGTGATCGCTGAGTACTAAGCAAGTAGAAGCTCTACAGTTAAATACACAGAATCTCTGAATATTGATGTTGTCTCCGAGAGTTAATCCCAACTTACCCCCCAACTTTTATGAACTGGGAGAGTACGACTTCCAAGATATGTGCTGTGACGTATTCTCAGTACAACATGAAATAGCTACTTGCGATGTATATGGAACACGAGGGCAGGGACAGGATGGGATTGACCTTTTGGCTCATTGTGATGATGGTATTCACACTGAAGTAGGTCAGTGCAAGTGTTATGAAGACTTTCCACCTCGCCAAATCCGTGAAGCCTCTGATGAGTTTTTGAAACATATCGACTACTGGCAAACCCAGAAGGTTAGGCGATTCATCTTATTTGTCGGCTGTGAGCTAACTCAAAACCAGCGGCAAAGAGAAATTTTGATTCAGAAACAACGTTTTGCAGAGTTAGGCATTCAGTATGAAGCTTGGTCAGCAAGCACGCTACGTCAAAAGTTAGCTCCTCACCCTGAAATTGTTTATCGCTACCTAAAGTCGCAGGAGTGGGTGGAAAAAATCTGTGGTCGTGTACCACAGCAATACCCACAATTCCCAGAAAATTCTCAAGAAACACAATTGGCGTTTGGTGTTCTCAGTTCAAAGATTGGACATTTGTCCTCTGAGTTGTCGAAGGAAAGAGCTAAACAGCTAGACGAATTCCGGGAATTATATAGGCAAGGATATTTGCAGCAAGCATTTGCCTGCCTCGAAGCCTTGCGGCATGACTCAAACTGGGATGTCTTTGAGAAGCCCCTACAAGCACAGATTTTGCAATCCCTATCAAGCTATGTCCTTAGTGTCGAACATGATGCTGAGAAAGCTAAAGCTTTGGCAGAACAAGCCCGTGCCATTGCTCCAGAGACAGATGACTCTCTCCTGCAAGTTTTGATTAGCTATCACGCTCAAGGTGCAGAAGCTGCCCTGAGATTGATTAGCAACGCGTCAAGTATTGACCTTTTCAATCTCGAACTGGGCTTGTTATTAGAACTAGGACGTACAGAGGAAGTTATTACCAAGCTGCAAACCTTGCCTCAAGGTTTAGAGCCTGACGCTGAAACTAACCGCATACATGCATTGGCGCTTTTAGATAAAGGAGACATTGCTGGTGCTCAGGTAAAGATTCAACAAGCTCGTTATGAAAAACCAAATTGGGAGAAGATTAGAGCATCTGAGGCTACTATTAATTACTTTAGTGTACTCTCACCTGCTATTCCCAAACAGTTAATTGACTTTGCTCAACCTGTTGACTGGTCACTCATCAAGCGTGATGACGAAAGTTTGCACCGCTTACGCAAAGCAGCAGAGGAGTATAAGCAACTCGCCTCTCAAACTGAGCGAGGGGAGAAACAACAGAAATATTGGCAAATATGGCATCTGGTTTGCTTAGCGAACGATCCAGAGCGTCAGTCAGAGGCTCAGGAGTTATGTTCCGCACTACTTGCCGAAGATCCAACTAACCCACAAGCTATCATTTGGAGAACGGTTCGCAACTACCAAATTGATTTATCTACGAGTCAACAAGCCTTAGAAGCGTTGGTGCAGGAAGAAAGCAATGACCTCGATCGCATTGTTGCTTTGCTCGGAATATACCTTTACCTGGAGACTCCCAAGCCTGCCCTAGAACTTCTACATCGTACAAGGGAAACGTTTGAGCAAACTGGAAATCGAGATGTCTGGCTTTTCTGGCATGTACAAACCCTAGCGATAGATGGAGAGGTGGAAACCGCGCTTCAAGAAAGCGAAACGTTTAGCAACCCTGCTGTTCGTCGCAGCATTCGATCGGCAATTCTGCGAGAACAGGCGCGGGTGAGCGGTAACTGGCAGGCATTTGCTGAGTATCTAGAGACATGTTGGCAGGAAAGCCATAACGGTCAATATTTAAGCGAAGCTTGCCAACTCCGAGCTAGTTTACAAGACTGGGCTTATGTTGCGGATAGAGCCGATGATTTGGTGAATTCGGTGGGAACACCTGATGCCCTTAGTCTAGCAGCACAATGTGCTGGACAAGCGGGTCGCTTTGAGCAATGCTTTCAGCTATTGAATGACCATCAAAAGCTTTTCCCAGGCAGTACTTTGCCTCCCTATCTGCGCCGTTTGAGAGCCTATTGTCAGGCAAGGTTGGGGTTGATCTCACAGGCAGTTGCTGAGGCAGAGGAGTTAGCGCGATCGCATGAAACAGTCGAAAATCTCGTAACCTTGATGAATCTCCAGCTAAATCAGGGAGACTTACGAGGACTAGCGAGTACTGCTTCTCGTCTATTAAAGCAAGAAGATGTCCATCCAATTTCCTTGCTCCGAGCAACTAGATGTCTACTCTCAGAAGACCCCACGTTAGCACGTCAGCTATGGCAGCGGACAGTTACCGTACCCATTGAAGCGGAGATTTTAGGAGAAGTCATTACCCTGGGATATAACCTGGGACTAGATCGGGAGATGCAACCTTTTGTTCATCGGGCGCGGGTACTTGCTATCAATGGAGAAGGTCCATTTCAGGCAGTGAGAATTAGGGAACTTCTGGAGCTACACCAGGAGTGGGCAGAAAATGCAGCTTTAATCAATCAAAAATACAATAACGCAGAACTTCCTATTCACTTGATTGCCCAGACACGAAGATTTGCGCTTACTAACATTTTCCGCGTCCTTCCTAGAGCGAACACGAACAATCCCAATCCCCATTGTCAGGCAGCAGTGCTGGCGCGTTATGGTGCCCGTCCCTTCCCAGAGGGGTTTGCCGACTCAAGCACTCAGTGGCAACTGCACTTGGACATATCAGCTTTCTTGCTGGCTGCTCACTTGGGTATTTTAGACGCACTAGAGCAGCGGTTTAGACCAATTCGGATTTCGCCAACACTACCAACTGCCCTTTTGCAAGAATGTGAACACTTCCTACTGCATCAACCCTCTCGACTAAATAGTTATCGCGAAATCTTACGACTGAACCAATCCGGGCAACTGCGAGAACTTCCTCAGCCCTTGAACGGAAATTGTGATGAATTAATCGAAAAATTAGGTGAACAATTAGCCATTCTGCTAGAGCAAGCTCGTACCGAAAATGGGTTCGTGGTTGAGTTCTTGCCATTGGAACAGCTTGATGCTAAGGGTGTGATGCAACCCATTGTGTTAGACGAGACAGATCAACAAAGGTTTATCAATTGTCGTGGGCTAGTCGAGGCACTGAAAGAACAGGGAGTTTTATCTAATAGTGCATATGAAACGGCGCTGAATAATCTGGGAGATCAGAGATATGCAGATTTACCGCCAAAGTTACCGACTCGGAATGACTTGATAGTCTTGAACTCTGAACTGGCTGTTCTCTTAGCTGGCTCAGATTTGCTGGCAAGAGTGTGTCGCTATTTTCGAGTATTTGTAACGCATCAGTGTGTTGGTGAGGCACAGGTGACAATCAATGGCAGTGAATATTCGGCTGAATCGGTGAGATGGCTTAGAGAGCTTATCCAACGAGTCTCAACTGGACTAGAGCGAGGAACATACGAGGCGATCGCACTGTCCAATCATGACTCTGACAGGGAACTTGAATTCCAGCCATCTTGGGATGCAAATGGATTAACAGCTTACGACCTATTCACGTATGCCTCTCAACCTAGTGATGTTATCTGGATTGATGATCGCTGCTTCAGTAAATTCCCCTATCGAGATGGCAGAACACCAATTATCGGCGTACTGGAAATTTTAGAGGCGCTACGGGTTAGTGGCGATCTAAGGGAAGCGAACTACTACGAGAAAATTTTGCAGCTACGTGCAGGTAACATTCGGTATATTCCCATCACAAGTAAAGAAGTTATTCATCACTTGAAGCAAGCACGAGTGAGATATGGCAGAGTTCAAGAAACTGAAGAGCTATCCATCATTCGTCGCTATATGGCTTCCTGCTTGCTAGATTCGCATAGACTTCAACGTCCTCCAATGCCTGAAGGCTCACCCAGTCCTGACGGTGAAATGATGTTTGTTATTGAGTGCTTCCGTGCAACACAAGAGGCAATAAGTGATGTTTGGGCGGATAATAGTCTTTCTGAAGAGATGGCTGTTGCCTATTCTGATTGGGTTCTAGAGAACCTATATACTGGCGCTTTTGGTGCCCGACATCTCTTACCGAGTGTTGATTCAAACAGTGATGGGCTGGATTTAATCAGCAATGACATTAGTAGTCTCTACTTCCGAGGTATTCAGTTGTGGAGAATTGAAAATAATGATACCCCTCAGGCTCTTAGCCGTCGCCAGCAGTATTTTCGCTGGCTTGAGTCGCGAATTACAGAAAATCGCTTCAAAGCCAATCCAGAAGTAATTACTTCTGTAGCACGATTAATCAAAGATATTATTCTTTACCTGGGGCGGGAGCGAGAAGGGGATGAATCTCTGCAAGTCGTGAACCGACTAATGTTGAAGGAGTTTTATCGAGATCTCCCAGATGTTTTACAGGATGAACTGAAAACCGAGCCTGAGTTGATGGCTTATTTCCAAATTCAAATGGTTGAGTCTATCAATCTAACACTGCCAGATTCATCAACTCCTCTTGTATTTCCCGCCTCAGACTTCTTCTCAGCGATTGCAACAGCCGTTAATGGTGAAGAAGCAAGCCTTACAGCCTTACAGCCGCAAATCACTTTCAAAATTCGGGCTGTTCAGAATGGTTCTTCTATTCAACTTCGTTTTATCAATGAAGCTTCCTCAGCTATCTACGCATGGCAAAATGATGTGATGCTGCTGGCATCAAACAATCCCAATGTACGCGAGCAAGCCCTGCGATCGCATCGTTTCTGGTTTGACTGTGATAACGCAACCTTTGAAAGGGTGGTCAGTGAAATCGTATCTACCACAGATCTTCGCAGGCGCGTTGACCTTGCAAATGAATGGCGTGAGCAGTCAGCAGCAGTTTTCTATTCATCATTTGAGCAGAAGCTTCATGACGATCGCGGCTTTACGATTGATGAGTTAATTCCTCCATCAGGGGCTGGGCTACTACGACATTTTCACCTTGAACAGTATGCAACAGAAAGCCTGAGTTTCCACGAAAAACTAAGTTGGGCAGCAGAATCCCTATTGGCTGCTGAAGGACTTGAAATCTGCCTGGAACGCCTTTGTTGCCTTCCAGTTAAACTTCCTGTGCAGGTAAGAGAGACATTTAGGGAGTTGCCATCAAGTGAGAGACGAGCGGTGCTAGATAGACTTGCCTCCCGATTAACTACTCCAGTATGCCAGCTACATCTGATTGATTTAGCGCTGCTTTCTCCCGACTCAACTGATTTAGTTCAGCGTATCCTTGACGAACTTTGTGGCGATGTCGGTGAACTTCAATTCCGGTTATTTCAGGCAATCCTCAATCTCCTAAGTGGTGAGTTTAGTTATTGGCACGAGACTAGGAAGTGGTTGCCTTCAATGCGGCTAGCCATGATTTGGGCACAGGCGAGCAAGCTATATAACCTACTGTATCACCCCACACTTCAATTAGAGGAATTTGTTCAAGGACTAGAGGAACATTCTAAGCTGAGAGCGATTAGTGCCGACCTTCTCGATCTCAACCCAGAATTTTGGAATGACGTTCTCCACCCTCGACGGCTTAACAGAATTAAGCTGGTTGTTCATGGTCTTGCCACTGTCTTATCAGGGTGCGAACCGGAGATTCTCAAAGCACTAGAGATTACAGAAAAAATTTCTGCCTTTGCTGTTAGAACTCTTGAGGAGCAGCAGTTCTTGGATTCACAACTTTGGCGTGATGAATCCTCTCTCGCCCAAGATAACTTGGACTCGTTACTCGGTGGAGAGCGCAGCGAATATTTAGCTTCTCTCCTGGGAGTCGAGTTAGGACAGCAGATTGCCTCTGAGCAATTGAAAGCAGCAGCAGAAAATGCGCTCGATTCTCTTATCAATGAACCTTCTACTAAAGAAAAATGGCTGCTGATTATTACTGTAATTGGGGACTTGCCAATTTACAGGGATTTAAGAGAAAAATTCAGTAACCTATTGAACAACCTTGATATCGTTGAGCTTTACCGAGCCGAACCATCTACTGCACTTTTTGCCTTGATGGTTGCCTCGGATCATGCGGCAAATAGTGGTGATGAAAACCTTAGGTCTAAGTTGGAGCAGGAATTAGTTGCGATTGTTGGGCTAATCAATTCTCAGAAACAAGAAGAACCAGTAAATTGTGAGATTGCTGACGATGTTCTTGAAAGTGCGCTGAAGCTTGCTGTCAGAGCAAACGATCCATATACTACAAGCCGGTTCCTAAACAGTCTACTTGAGAAGATTTTTTCTGCTTGTCCACGTTTCGTCAGTTGGCGTGCTAACGGGCTATCTAGAGGAGTTCGAGAATTACCTACTAATCAGCTACACGGATGCTGGAAAACAGTTCTGTTGCTTCGAGCTTTGTGTAACAACGAATAATAAATAACTCAAGTTGCCAGCTTGATGGGAAGATGTATCGCTATCCGAAATGGTCGCCCAATGACCACCTACTAAGATTAAAGCGACAACAAATAGTGGATACGACTCAACCATTCACCAAGCATCAGCACTCTGGTCAATAAACAAGCTACTTATTTAAGCTTTGTACAAAGTTCGCTATCTGTAGCTATTCCTCACCAAGTATTGCTTCCATCTCCTCCAGCAATGCTTCTAGGCGCGATCGCTTTTTGGGGTCTTCCCAAAACTTAGCTTTTTGAAGACGACGGTACGTTGCATCCATCTGCTTCTTGAGGGGTGGCAGTTCTGGAGCTTTTTGGTCAGCCTTAATCCGCTCTTTAATCTGACTGAGAGACAAATCTTCTTGTATAGCTGCATCCAACAACGCGAGGCGCGATTCGGGGTCTTTCACGCGAGCGATCGCCTGAGCTTTAGTGTAAGCAATCTGTCCCTGCCGCAGAGCTTCCATCACCTCTTCCGGCAAGTTGAGCAGCGGCAGCCGATTCTTGACAAAAGATTCCCAGGTCATCAGCCCCAATCCAGTAAATATGTCTTGAACGACCTGAGCCTCAACGTTACCCATAACGTTATGCGTAACTTTGCCTTCTGTCTCATTCTGCATTCGGTGCAGAATCTTAATCACTGCCGTCGTTGGCTGACTTAATTTAAGGGCAATGAGCTGTAAAATCCCTTCCGTCTCCTCTACAGGGTTGAGGTCTTCCCGGTGGAGATTTTCAATCAGAGCTAACTGCAAAGCCTCTTCGTCACTCAGTTGCCGCACTACAACTGGCACTTCCGTCAGTCCCACCTCTAGAGCAGCTCGGTAACGTCGTTCCCCTGCAACCAACTCATACACCCCATCACTCAAGCGTCGCACCAACAGCGGCTCTAAGATGCCATGCTCCTTTACCGACTGCACCAACTGCTGCAACTTTTGCGGGTCAAAGTAACGTCGAGGTTGCTGTTGGGGTAACTTAATCGCATCTATTGCCACCGACTCCCCTGTTGTTGGAGCGTCTCCAAACAAAGCATCTAGACCAAGGCCTTTAATCTGGCGGTAGGGT
Source organism: Allocoleopsis franciscana PCC 7113 (assembly GCF_000317515.1). Classification (GTDB taxonomy): domain Bacteria; phylum Cyanobacteriota; class Cyanobacteriia; order Cyanobacteriales; family Coleofasciculaceae; genus Allocoleopsis; species Allocoleopsis franciscana. The sequence continues at coordinate 33,767 of NC_019739.1, forward strand.
TGACTCACTTTAGGCTTCATTTCAAACCCTCCATAGCTCCAGCAACTTGCTGCAACGTGGCAAGAGCGGGATGTTTTTTGTTGTAATCTGCCAGGGGAACATGAGCCTCAGCCGCATCGGCGAGAGCTGTAGAGCGAGGTATTGGAGGAAAAACTTTCCCAAACTGAGACATTTGCTCGTTGATAGCTTGCAACGCTCGTACATCCTGGGAGTTGGATTTGGCATACATGGAGGGAACAAAGCCTGCAATTTCTAACTGACGGTTGGCTCTCGACTTCACTCGCGCCACCGTTGAAAGGAGAAGTTCAGTTCCACAGAAAGCTTTGTACTGAGTTTGGATGGGTACCAAGACATGAGTTGCACTCACCAAACTGATGTAACTCAGCAAACCGAGGGAAGGGGGACAGTCAATTAAGATAAAGTCATACTGCTCTTGCACAGGTTTGAGGGCGTCCTGAAGACGAATATCTCGCATATCTGCCATTACCAGCTCTAACTCAGCACCACTCAGTTTGATATTTGCAGGAACCAAATCCATACCGTGAATGTTGGGGTGGATGGGTAGAGGGCGATCGGCAATCACGGAGTCGTAAATTGTCTCCTTCAGCTCAGATGGTTCCAATCCCATGAAAAGTGTCAGTGACCCTTGAGGGTCCATATCCACCAGAAGGACACGGTGCTTGCGCTGTTGTAGGTGGTAGCCGAGGTTCATCGTCAACGTACTTTTGCCCACGCCCCCCGACTGATTAAATAAGGCAATAATTCGGCTCACTCTTGCAACTCCTGTGTACTCCCAATTTCTCTCTTAAAGCGCTGTCCTTACGTTCCCCTAATTTTGGCGTGAGTGGCTCAACTGTTGTCCTGGTAACGTACCTAACTTGAGCCAATGGCTCTCAAATTGTTGATAACCTCTGCGCTCTATGGGGCTTCTTTTTCAGTACCACCATCCTCTTTAGTGACCGTCCATGTCGCTTGCTGACCCTGTCGCCCACCCTTAGTGAACGTGAAGCCGAACCGCTCGAAGGATTGGTAGCGTCCTAGGTTTTTAGGGGAAAGACCGAGGATTTGAGCAAGCTGAGAAGTACTCAACTGCCAGCCGTGCTGATAGGCATCCTCCAAGGCTCGTTGGGGAGCGAGCGGATCGGAAGTTGACCGATAGAGGTCTGCCATTTGACGCTGCTCTTGCCGCATCTGTTCTTGTGTCCGCGTCACTTCCTGCATCAGAGCGGCTAAAGAGGTAACAAGCGCTGATGACTCTTCTCCTTTCGCTAAACTCTGTTCGCTGTACTGTTCAGTAAACAGTTTACTGGACAAAGGAGATTTTGTGCTTCTCTGTTCAGTATCGAATTCTTGGGTAGTTTGGCAACCCATCTTTTCCAGCGCTTCGGACATTGAGTTGCCAAGTTCGAGTAGTCCATGCAACTCATCTAAAAGCTTCAGTTGCTTGCTCGTCACAAAGGCTTTGTTTCCTTTGCGGAGTGGCTCAATTTGAAGTGCTTGAATTCTGGTGTAAACGGCGGTACGACCAATCCCGTAGCGGCTCTGGAGTCCAGACAGGGCAATCCGGTCGATTTGTGCGAAAGATGCCATTAGGGATTTGTTTACTGAACTGTTGCGTGAACGGTTTAGTAAACATTATCAAAAAATAGGGGGGCAAGAGTCATGTTTCCCGTCGCTCTCGTGAGCGCTTCTTGAAGTTTCCTTATCCTGCTATTGGGGTTCTGGCTGTCTTGCAACACCCTTACTAACGCGACTCGACCGTCTGCTAAGCTAGCCTGTCAGAGCCATAGCCTAATCCAAACTGCTATCCCACAGACCAATAAACTGCTCTCTCCCAACGACAGAAGATAAATTAGGCCAGAGGGTTCTTTCAACTCCCTCCATGTCTGCACCAATTTCACCGCCGTAAAGCAAGATGCGGCTAAGAGCGTTGTTGAAGAGGCGACAAACAACCTCTGGTAAATGTAAGCATCCGGCGCAGGCTCCGCCTAAAGTCTCTTCACAGTAGGGATCAAACATACAATCACCGCGCTCTTCTAGAAGGCTCTTAAAGGCTTGGTCTAGACGCTGCTCAAAGAATGTTTTTAGCCCTCCTAGTGAAAACTCTTGAAGGCGATTTACAAAAATAATCGTCTGGTTGAGGCTTAACAGTAGATGCTCAGAAAGAGCCGTTTCGCCGAAGCTGCTTTGGTCTGCGATCGCTCGAATCAGAAGATGAGTAGCACTGTGTATAGCAGAACCAACCAGCCAGGAAATCAATAAATCTTGAGAAAGTTGATCGCTAAAGGCAGGTCCACTTCTGCTCGTAATCCTGCTGTGGTGCTCCAGAAGCCAGAGTGTTGGTTCAGCGATAGTAGCAGGATCGGGAGCTAATTTGTTGGCATGGAGCCATTTAACAATTCGCTTCGCATCAAACTCAAAGGAAAGCGCCTCAGTTTTGAGTTTATAAACAGGCATGGGAATCCAATTCCCCGCAGGTTCGTCACCAGCCAAATCAAAGTTCTTGCGATCAAATGCCCAGAGGACAGCTGCTTCAGGCTGATGAGAGAGGCGAGTGTATCCATAGGCAAGATGTAAGACAGGCAAGTCTTGAATGACTTGAACTTGACTGATTCCCAAACTCTTACGCATTAAATCCCCGGCTTTTGAAAGATTGGCATGAAAGGGAGAGCCAATCTGATCCAAGCGCTTTACAGCATTGTCGAGGCTTTCACGCTGCAAATCTAAGAGAACGGCACAGTTAGTCAGTTGTTCTCTAAGGGTATAAGCATTTTCTTGAGCGGTTGTTAAGTCTTGGTTGCGATCGCGAGTTTCTCTCTCAGCTTGAGCGTCTCCCAGAAGTTGCAGGGTGCTGGGGGAAAGCCTCGCTAGAGCTTTTCTTAATTCAGCCACAACCGGACCACCCGCATCACTCTCCTGAACTTGTTTTCTGTTAGCCAAAATAGTTTGGATTTGTCCCTCACCCAAACCGCTCATTTGTAGCGTCTTAATGAGTTGCTCCAATTCTCTCTGGTCTTCCTGAGTTCCTTTCCCAAGAACACGAATAATTTCTGTTAGTTCAGAAAGACTTTTGCCCAGACAATCGAAGTAGCCTAGATGTATTGCTAAAAGGGCTTGAAGAGACTCAGGATAAGGCAAAAATTTCTCAACATTGGGAGTTGGATTAATCCGAGAAATCGAATGAACAACCTGAAGTTTCTTATCAGAAACATTCGTCAAAGCCATCATCGGACTAGGAGGCTTTCCAGTTTTTGCCTCTACAGAATCAGCTACATCAGGGCGCTTCATAATAGATTGCTTAGGCAAAGGACGAACAATCGACGCCGCATGACTACAGTTACTAACTTTGCACCGCCAGCGTTTAGAAGTACCCCTTTCCAGCACTAAGTATTCAAAAGCGTGATAAGGACAAGCATCCGGGAACAATTGGAGCATCGTGCCATCAGCATGGGCAAAAACAAAGGGAATTTCGTTGAGAGTTGGATGATTACAATGATGACAACGCGCCTCTGGATCTCCAGTCCATTTCTTCATTTGGCGAATTGCTCCGCATTTGGCACACTCTCGAACTTCTAACCTGCTACCATTAACGGATTGAGTGATAACAGAAACAAATTCTGCCGTGTACCTGCGGAATGCATCCATTTGAGCATCTAGATGTTTCCAGCGTGTCAGTTCTTGTCGTACAGCATCCTGTAAATCTTTACCTAGGTCGTCTACCTTACGAGCAAAGTGACGTCTAATTTCAATAGTTCCGACAGGAATTGTAGCAACAGTTCCGGGTTCAAAACGGTGTAAAACTTGTCCTTTGGAACGGGTGTATGCTTGTTTACTCATGTATTCTCCAATAACAAATAGTTAGTATCCAGTAATCCGAATGCCTGCATCGACATCCCGCAGAGATAACAACAAGCGAAAGTTATGAGCGATATCATCCTTAGTCAAACCGCTTGTGACATTATTGGGTTCATTAGGGTCTTGTACAATGCGTTCAACCTGGGATAAGAAAGCATCTTCTACCAGAGCGAGTGGTGTATCAAAGACCTGTCCCTCTGCTAGACTATCAGGATTAATAGTTGTGCTAATTTTGGCTACTAGAGCCTTTAAATCAATTGGAACTCGCCCTTGTCCGATGCCATAAATTAGCTCCCGCAATTTATCAACCTTGTCCATTTCTGCTAGGTCGCTAACCTGATTTCCCGGTCGAGCCGCAGGACCATCAATGTGAAGTAACCGACCCAGAAGCAAACCAAAAGCTGTTCGGTAAAGAGCATTGTGAGCAAAGCGGTCAATCGGGACAGCTTCCACCATCTGCTCCAAGTATTCGTGAGCTTTAACAAAGTAGTCGAAAATCGCCCGTTCGCGAGCGCGTTGAGGCCGAAACAAAATGAATACTAATCCCGGTACAGTGCGCCCAGCACGACTCGATGCCTGAATGTATTCAGCGGTTGTATTAGGCCAACCAAAGAACAGCATCAGATTGAGGCGATCGATATCAACACCATGAGAAATCAGACTGGTTGCAACAACATCTGATAGCCTTTGTGATTCGCTCAAATTCGGAGTGAGTTGGGATGTTTCCATCCGTTGGAGAACTTCCTTTACTACTTCAATGCCGTCATCCCCAGACAAAGTAATTGCCTCTGGGAGCATAGTATTGGCTCGGTCTTCGCCAAACTCTTCTCTCAGACCAGCTTTCACTTGTTCATTGATAGAGCGTCGAATATCAGAGCCATCATTTTTTGAGTTAACGTATGTGCAACAAAGGTCATGCTGATCAACCAGTTTCAAAAAAGTATCATCTGTGATATTCCCCAATCCATACTCGACTTTAAACTTTGCCGGATTACTACGAATAATCTCTAACTCAGTACGAATAGCTTGAATCAGAGCCATTGCTGCATCAAGTGAATTCACAGAGGTAGGACGCAGCCCAACGAAACCTCGTGTAACGTACTTGCTATGAGCATTGGCATAGAAACTACGACCTTGAGCCGGTCCTCGGACAGGAAATTGAGAGAGTTCTCGCCAATAAAGATGCTTTGTCTGTTGCTCTGCGCCCTCAATGGTTGCAGTTGCTGCCAAAACTTTGGGACGTATGCCTTTCCGTTCTTGGTGAATTACATCAATGAGAGCTTCATAATGACCGTCAAATGTCCCTAGTTCCTCGCGGAGTAAATGCAATTCATCTTGAAAAATTAGAGGGATGCCAGGGTCAACAGGTGGCTTAGACAAAGGCTTAATTTGTTTACGAGTACATCCCCCAACTGAATCGTTTTTATGGCAAGTATTGTTAGCTGTAAATCCATGCACAGAGCAGACGTCAGAAACAGCCCCGAACAAAGTACGACTGGCTGGACGGAAAGTGATATTAGCAATTTTATCCAGGGTTCCTACTAACAGGGTTGGCAATCGGCTGTAGATATCCTCATCCACAATATATAGTGGAAGTTCACGACCGCAAGCAGCTTTTGTTGAAGATTGATCTAGAGAGCCACAACGATGCCGTAGTTCATTAGTTGCTCTATCAATAAAAGTGTGAATTTCCTCTAGCCCACAATAAGGACAGCGCATAACCATCCTGTATTGCTGAATTGATTCAGGAACGTAGTATCCAACATCCGCTGCGGTTATTTGCTTGGGAACTTTGCCTAATGCTGCTTGCATTTTATTGCGTGCTTGCATCCGGTAGCGTTCCATCTCATCAGGAACGTACTTGAGAGAGTTGGGGCTATTATCTCGCCCTCCATAATAACCAACTGTAAATTCAGAGGTTTTTGCTAAATCTGGTTGCTTTTTCCTAAGTTCATCAGCAGCGACCAACGTATCCAGAAAACGCTGAAGCTGCTGGTATGTCAGTAAGCGTAGAGGATATCGCAACCAGGCAACCATTCCCCAATCTCGACCCCGTAGGCGGTCAAAAAAGGCTTGAGTTAGGATTATTCCCATCACAGCCTCAGATTTACCACCACCTGTAGGAAAGTGAACTACAGCAGCATGGTCAATCTGCACTAAAGAATTGTTAGCAAAATCTTCAGTCCACTGACGTGCTGCCAAAGCTGCTAAATTTGAAACAATATAGACAATCTGAAAAGGTCGCCAATTTTGATAGGGAGTTTTGTTTCGCTTAGTGCGATTTTCATCAATATCAGCAAAAGTCTGATTCATCAAGTTGAAAGCCCGCCGCAGCATCATATATCGGGTATCTTCCAGAACTTGAATGCCTAGCTCAAACCGCTCAATTTCTTTTTTAAATTTGTCTAAATCTTCTTGTGCTTCCGAACTATATTGAGTCCCCCCAGTTTGGGGATGCTTTTGATTAATCAATGCTTGCCAGCTATCTCGATAGTCCCACATTTTTTGGCGAATAGTCTTGAGTACCTGAATATCCGCATCGCCTGTGGAGGTTGCTAAATCCTTAAAAGGAGCTTGAATACCAGCAGTATAAAGTCTTTTCTGCCAGTAAATTGGTAAAAACTCAGTCCAAATACGAACTATACTCTGATTATTCTCGACCCCCGGCGTGCAGTTAATTCCTTGAGCAGGAACAGTAGAATCTACTTGATAAGAAATCTGAAAGCGAGATAGTTCTATAGGTTGCCACATTTCTTCGGGCAACTTAATTTCTAAATAAGCCCCAAATAAACCTGTATCTCTAGGGTCATTAAATCCCCCAACCTGGTCACTCTTGTTTCTTAAAAATAGGCGTAACCTCGTTTGTCCACCCAAATTTCGCTTTTGAGCTTCTACCGTCACGATGAAGTTAACGGGAGCAACTTGACCAGGCTGAACTTCACTCTTATTTGCCTCGTTCTTATTTTTATTCTTCTCGGATTTGCTCAAAACTCGTTTACGGAGTTCTGCCTGAAGCCCTTGGTGATTTTCGTTAGCCAAGGTAATCTCTTGCTCCTTCAAATCATCAATAATCTGAGGTAGCCCAAATAACCAAGCGAGCGGGTCTTTTTGATGTTCTTCAGATACCTTTTTGATTTGTTCAGCAATATCTTGATTCAGTTTGAGAAGGGTGGGGGAAGAATCAGAAACTAAATCCTGAATGCTTGAATTGATGGCAGCACTGATATCAAAACGCTGCCACATGGAGCGGAGTGACTTCTCAGCAACTTTACTCAAATCAATTTTAGGCAAGAAAACGCTGAATCGAACTTTCAACTCAATAAGCAACTGCTTTTTATTCCAGTCTGGTGCTAGGTTAATAGCTAAACCACAGTTGCTTGGGCGGAAAGTATTTTGCTGTTGGCTGCTTGATGGAACGGCGGCGGGCGGGGGTAGCGGTGATAAGTATCCAGTTGGCATCAAGCGTCGTGGCTCAGTTGCACCTTTGACTACACTCCGATGCTCTGATGTTCCAGTGATATGACCGTGTATGCGCTTATAAAAGCTCTCTACAAACTGTAAATGTTCTTCCTGCCTTTCTTGGTTAGATACATCCAAACCATTGTCACTGAGGATAAATTCAGGTTTCATAAGTTAACTTACTCTCTCTGCTAGCTTAAAAAGACGATTGATCGGATATTCAGGTTTTTTATTAATCAGTTGAGGGCATGACTGCACTTTTAGTATTTGCATGGCATCTCGCAACTCACCAACAGTGATATAAACTTGTTGATATTGAAAGATAATTTCATCTGATTTTCGCTCCTTCCAACCCTCTTGAACACAGGCAGATATTACCTGACCAAGCTGTCTACGCTTAACTCTCAGTTCATTAGCCTTATGCCAAAATTCTTCAAATCCAGAACGAACTAACGGTGGTAGAAACCAAAAGAAATGTTCTCTCTCACGAGGTAAGCTCAAAAGGTCATCACCACTCATCCAGTTGTACCGAATTGTTTCTTCACCAATGGGGAAGCCTGTGTCACGCGAAATAAGTCGGCATATCGTTTGCAAATCAGATTTTTCAACCTGCTGCTTAACTAATTCTCGCCAAGCATCTAGCTGTACACTATAGAGATAATTATCTCTGGTATCCTCAAGCAAACCAGCCTTCTGAGCAAATAACTCATCGCGGTTCATGCCCTCAAACAAGACAACCTTTGTCTCAGTAGTAAGTTCTCTGACAGCAACAACCTGAGCTTGTTTACGCAATAGCACTAAGAATTCGCTACCCGGAGCAACTCTAATTCTCCATTCACGCTCAAACTTTACTAAATAGTGAGAATCTAAATTCCTTGAAATAGAACTTGTCAAGGCAGAATCTAAACTACTTCCACTCAAGGTACTGAAACTTTCCTCAAGCTTAGCTAAATTAATACTCTTAGACAGCTTTGCTTTTCCTGTATTGACTACCTGAACTGATGTATAGTGAGGACTATAGCCATAACGTCCTACCTCCTCTTTTCCCGTTAACGCCAGCCAAGTTTTACTGTGCCATTTTCTAGCATCAACTTCTAGATTGCTCCACCACCGTTCGGCACGCTCAGCCAAGGCTGACCACAGCAAGACATCAATCTGGCGGAAGAAAGTCGTTTGCAAGAGGTCACGGTGACGAGCCTTGGGCTGACCTATAACTATTAGTTTTTTTCCACCTAGACCTCGAATCTGGCTGAATGGTAAAATTTGAGGTTTCGATGCAAGATTGTGACTTCCTGTTAAAAACTGTTCTAAGGCATGAGCTCGTTCTGCACTTTCTACAGCGACAACGGTTTCTCTGCCAGCGGCTTTAATGATTTCTATAAAGGGATTAGACTTAAGTTTCTGTAGTCTCAGTGCTAAAGAGCTTAGGAGTTTATGTAAGGTGAATGCCTTGTCTTCTCTACATCTACTAGCAGCAAGTTCTAAACGCTTCAACGCGCTTTCAAGAAACTGACCCCAGAGCAGGTAAAAAGGCAATACTGGAGCCGAGAGATCTCGCCAAATTTCCCAGGCTGTTCCCCAAACACTCCTCAAGTGAGGTTGTTTAGCCAAATCTATTAGCAAATCTGATATTTCTTGAAAAAGTTTAGCAATTATTTCTTCATTTTCTGTATCAAAGTCAAACGTTTTAATTGTTACCTGTGCCTCAATTAAGGATTTACGTTTTTTTTCAAACAATACATAACTCTCTTCGATGGGATGGCGGATGCCATCACTAACAAAAAAATCGCGGTCAGCTAGGCAAGAACACAGAGCATAGAAGTCGATAGGCCAAAGCAGAGTTTCCTGTAAACTTTTTGTTTCATGGTATTCAATACTTTTCATTGTCCAAGGGGGGACAATACCTACCATAGGAATTTGTTTTTGTTTGCAAATGCTGGCTAAGTTAAAGGCTTCGCTTCCATAGTTAGAGGGAGATGGATAAGTTTGTCCAGATGGATCGTCAATTACAACTAAAGAACAATAATTTGATTGCTTCAATAAGCCTACAGCTTCGGAAAGAGAACGTAGTATAAAAACTTTAAGTTTATCATTTTTAATCGATTCATCAAATTTATAAGCAGGTAAACAAGCAATTCGTTCGCTCAGATTACAGCGAGTTTCATCTACAAGATTAATCGATTTAGTTGTTATTAACGTTGAGATGTTTCCACTATTCTGGGGTCGAATCCAAATAACATAGTCTTTGGGTGATACTGCATGATGAGTATGATAAATATCTCTTTCTTCTCTAGTTAAATGGGCATAGTAGGCTATCAATAATATCCCCAGAGATACGGGAGCAACCGGAAAGCTTATAAAAAGCTGACGTTGCTTAGATATACTTAACGCTGATAGATAAATTAAGTCTTTTTCAATACGATGGATTTGAAGTGAATGCTTATTTCTCTTCAAACACCCAAGTACTGGTTCCAATACATGATGCATCCATTCCGAATTAACTTTCTGTTTTGAATTAGGATTTTCTTCCGAATTAGAACTATGTTCTGGATAAAAAAAATCTCTAAAAATATCTCCCCATGCCCGTTGCTTTGCCCAAACTTGATGTCTTTGCCGTAAATCCGGGAAAGTACCTAATGATATCTGCTCTAACAAGATTCTGTATACCCTGCTAATTGAACGACATTGAACGACGAAGTTTTTACCTGCATCCTAATCTGACCAATGTATGTACGTGCATACATTGACGTTAGGTTGGCATACACACTTAGTTTCGTATGTAATGCCTTACTACTTTTAAAATGCCCAACTCGGTCTCACCGAGAACAGAAGCTTCATAACTTCATCAATTCTTTATTTTCCTGGTTGTATCTCCTTAAACAGGTTAGGGCGAATGGCACTCACGCTATATGTACAGAAAAAGATTTATTCCCTGTAACCCTATATGTAGGGTTTGCTGTAAAAACCGGAAACCCTTAGCTATAAATAGTTTGAGCGGTCTTGAAAGTTGTTCAGCTCCCAGGAAATCTGGTAGAATCCCACAAAATCCTTGTACCAAGAGCAGGGAAAATGTACAGAAAAGCTTCCTCAAGCCCGACCCCACCGGAAAACTTTGAGCTGCCCTTTGAGGGAAAGTTATCACAAGATAACCGTTGGGTAATCATGGCAAATCTGATACCCTGGGATGAATTTGAAGAGGAATACGCCAAAATTTTTTCTATTGATATGGGGGCACCTGCGCTGCCATTTCGGATGGCATTGGGTTCATTAATAATCAAAGAAAGATTAGGAATAAGCGATCGGGAAACAGTAGAACAAATAAAAGAAAACCCTTACTTACAATACTTTATAGGGAGAAAGCATTACAGCAACGAAGCCCCTTATGATGCCTCACTTTTGGTAAGATTTAGAGAAAGGATAAATGTTGATTTAGTAAATCAAATAAATCAAAGAATGGTAAAGAAGATTCAGGAAGAAACAGAGGAGGAATCTAAAAAAAAAGCTCACTCTCAGAAAGGCAAGAAACAAGAGAAAGCCCGAATCAAGGGAAATTAATTCTGGATGCTACCTGTGCGCCAGGAGATATCAGCTATCCCAATGACTTGGGTCTATTAAATCAAGCCAGAGTCAAAACGGAAAAGATAATAGATACTCTCTATAAGCCCCTAAAAGGGAGACTAAAGAAAAAGCCAAAAACTTATAGAAACCTCGCTCGGAAAGATTACTTGAAAGTCGCCAAAAAACGGAGATCGTCAAGAAAAGAGAGAAGAAAAGCTATAAAAAAACAACTGAAATATATAAAAAGAAATTTATCACACATTGACCAACTCCTTCAGACAGGAGAAGCACTTGAGGGTTTGAGCATCTCTCAATATAAGAGCTTGCTGGTGGTGGCGGAAGTTTACCGTCAACAGCAATGGATGTATGAGAATAAAGCCCAGAGAATTGACGACAGAATAGTCAGTTTAAGTCAGCCCCATATCCGTCCAATTGTGAGAGGAAAAGCCGGAAAACCTGTAGAATTTGGAGCTAAACTAGCAGCAAGCGTCAGAGATGGATATGTCTTTTTAGACCGTATAAGCTGGGATAACTTTAATGAAGCCGGAGACTTAAAAGCCCAAATAGAAGCATTTAAACAGCACACAGGAGTCTATCCCGAATCAGTACATGTAGATAGAATTTATCGAAATCGCGAGAATCGAGCATTCTGTAAAGAAAGAGGGATTAGAATAAGTGGCCCCCCCTTAGGCAGACCTCCAGCTAATGTCAGCTCAGACAAAAAGAAACAAGCCTTAGACGACGAGAAGGTTCGCAATGCTATTGAAGGAAAATTTGGCATCTCAAAGCGAAGATTTAGCTTGAATCGCGTCATGGCTAAACTGCCTCATACTTCTCAAACGGCTATTGCTATCACTTTTTTAGTCATGAATCTTTCCACCCTGCTACGGCAGTTTTTTTGTCTTTTTTTGTGCGATACACAACATCACGCCTTTTTTCTCGATAACTATTAATTCGGCTTATGCTTGTGGGAATTAACAACAACAAAAGCTCATTATTATTCCAGGATTAAATAACTGATTAATCCATCGGTTGTTTTTCGCCGACTTATTCAGCAAGCCCTATGTAGTATTGGCACCCCTCAGTGCGTAAGCCTACATCTTTAACTCTAGTCAAGGTTCTCTAGGAATTTAGCTCTTGCTTCTACTTGCTAGTTTAATTGCTCAAGAAGTGACTCAGCAATTGCTTTGGAGAGTGGTGGAGGCACAGCATTACCAATTGCTTGGACGACTGAGTCATACTCATGCCCCAGTTGAAAGTTATCAGTAAAGCCCATTAACCGAGCTAACTCACGAGGCGTAAGCGCCCTCTCATACTTGTAATGGTAGGCAAAATCTGAATGACCTTGTACAGTGGGGCTGTGGCTTTCAGGGAGTAGCCGACGATACGCACTGTAATGACTTCGCCTCAGTTGTCCACTGGCTGGCTCGAATGGAATTCTATAAGTTAAGGGAGTTGGTAAATCTCGCCAGTTTCCACCAGGCACGATCGCTTTTAGCCTCTCTCTAGTTTCTGGTCGAACCCGTGGAACTACATGACCATCTGTTTCCTGGGTATACTGTCTTGCCCAACGCTGGTAGGCACTTTGTGGTGGAACCCCGTAAGAACGATTGCTTCCTTTCGTTTTACCTTCTAGAATGGGCAAGTCGGCGATCGCCTGTTCGACATTGACTAATCGACAGTCATCTGGGTCAAGCAGACAAGAGCGCCAAGGTTCCTGGAGTTTTGAGCAGTAGCCTATCTTTCCATCTTGTTCAACTCTTCGCAGCCAAAACTGTTGATGGGGAATATCCACTCCCTTTGGAATAATGGGAAGACGCCCAAAATCCCATCGAATCCCCACCACAATCAATCTGGCTCGTCGAGAAGGATTTCCAAAGTTTGCAGCTTCTAGTACTGCATGGGCAACCCGATAATTATTTCGCCCTTTCAACCTGCCTATAAATCGCTTAAAAACTCTAGATTTTTCTAGCTGAGGCACATTTTCGTAAATAAAAGCTAACGGACTTAACTCCCGTACAATCTCAGCAAATTTAATAGCTAGACGATTGTTCGGATCTGAATGTGTATCCTGACCATTCCGAATTTGTGTAAAACCCCGACAAGGGCTTCCTCCTACAACTAGATCGACTCCACCATTCAATCTAATTTTTTCAATCAAATCTCTAAGATTTGCGGACTTAGAAAGGTCAATATTTAGTACATAAGTATCGGGTAAATTACGTCGATAAAGAGCCAAAGCAGGCTCGTGATTATCTATCGCCCATAAAGGTTCAATCAAGCCTGTTTCCTTCAATCCCCAAGATAAACCGCCCATTCCGCAGAATAAGTCTAAGGCTCTCAAACCCATCAAAGTGTCTCCAAATGAATTGGCTCAGCGCGATCGATGAGTTTTTGAAGCATGGGGACAAGCTGCTGAGCTACAAAAATTCCTTCGACTAACAAGCCAAATTCTATATCACCCTCTAGACTATTTTTTGTCCAATTTGCTGAACCTATATAAGCAGATTGATTATCTTTAACAATCATCTTTGAATGAAAAGTTTGACGGCTTTTAATACCATCATAATCTAGATTATATGCTTTGAGTAAGTGAAGGTTTTGCTCGGAAACTAAACTCCGAACTCTTCGTAAAGTTGGCAAAACAAACTCTCGGCTACCAGGAATAGCCCTTCGCAGTACAAGTCGAACGCTTACGTTGCCCTGTTGCAATTGCCAAGCTAATAGCTCTATTAGGGTATTAACCTGTTGATTGTCAAGACTAAAAAAGGGATTAATTATCCACAAAGTTTGACTTGCTGAACGAATTAAGTCTCGAAATACATCGATAGTCTGGCGAGATTGAGCAATATTTAACCATACAGGATTAGTTAGAACCAATTGAATTTTTGGGGTAAGTTCTTCCGAATCGGCATAAGCCCATATAGCACCTTGTACATGGCTCAAGAAGGTTTGAAACCGGGTTGAGTCTGTAATGCGCCCTTTGCGATCGCACAGTCCTGCCTGTGAGAGCCACTCTAGTAAAGCCTTTGTCCGAGTTGAATCATACGGTTCACTGATATTCCCCGTAGCTGCCCTACCTATCAGGGGATCTAAATCTAACGAAGAGTGGTACAGCATTTTTGCCACTCTTATCACTAAAGCTGTGTAATCTGTCGCCAAGGTTTTCAATTCTGATGATCTGATGAGGATAGATTAGGAGTGATTGCCCCACTCATGCTAGTGTTCCCACCAGATGCTGCTCAAGCACATCCAACTCCATCAGAATTTCCATCTAACCTCCGCTCACAGGCGAGATTCCCCTTTTCCTGATTCCTTGCATAACTTATTGAAACTGCGCTCTCGCAGAGGTCTACCGCATCCACGCTATCTACGACGGTTCGGTCAAGGAGTTGGCGGTTCTTCCCCGATCGCCTCATAAAAGGCACGCTCCGCCGCAGCCGATAGAGCACGTTTGGCGTAGCGCTTGAAATTAGCCTCTGACTTGTGACGAGTTAGAGTTCGAGCGTGCAAGCTGTCGATGCCCTTCAATAACAGGTTTGTAGCATAGGTGTGCCTCAAGCGATGCGGCGTCAGGTTCTCAATTCCCGCCAATTGCCCCAACCCCTTAATCGTGTAATAAATCCCCTGATATCCCAGCCGTTCTTCTTTACCGGGAACTGGACTTTGAGACAAAAACAGCGGACGATGCTTGGCGTAGCGCTCTCCCAAGTGCCGTCGCTCCTTTAGGTAAGCATTGAGACACTCGCGTGCTTGTCGATTGAGGGGAACAGTGCCGCCGCTATCGTCTTTCCCTTTGCGAATCGTCAAGCGTATCCCGTCATAGTCTCCCAGATTGAGCGCTGCCACTTCTCCTGCTCGCAACCCGTGCAACAGAACAGCTACCAGGGCTGCATCTCGCCTTTGGTGGTCGGGCGGAAGCTGCCCAATCGCTCTGGTGAGCGCCTCCACCTCTGAATCCAAGAGATCAAATGCTGGTGGCGACGGCAATTTGAAGAGCGCTACGGAGGAGGTGGGATTGGTGGAAAGACTGTCGGGATACGCCGCCAGCAGCCAGCCAAAAAAACTTTTCAGAGCAGAAAGCGCCCGATTGACTGAACTTTCTGCTAGCGATTTTTCCAAGTGTTCCTTGTACTGAACGATTTGTCGGGGCGTAATTTGGCTAATCGGGCGCTCCGTCCACGCCAAAAAGCGTCGCAGTTCCCGCCGATAAGCAGTCTTGCTGTTGGCGCAAAGCGATCGCGCTTTTAAAAATTCCTCAACCCGCACTTCCCTCAGGTCAATCGGACTAGCACCAGAAGCTGGCACAGGTGCTGGCGATCGAGGACTAGGGGAAGAAGAATCTGGGGAAGCCGACATTATGAATGAATGAGGGAGGGAGCGCATTCTTTATTTTCCCTCCTTTGCCGTAAGAGTCCATGTAAAATAACAGAACATTATCTTACAAGGAGCGGCATCAACCGACCAGAGCATCTGGATTTTTTGTCAGTTTGCACATAAGTTGAAAATTGTCGGTTTGCACATAAGTTGAAATTCTGTGGGTTCGCGCATAAAGTGAAGCGTGAGAACGACACAAATTTCACTCACCATCATCGAGTAGCCCCCTAAAATTTCACTTTATGTGCGTTATGTACGGCAAGTGGGGGCTGGAAGCCCCATAACTCCGTTGTCAAAATTTCACTAGATGTGACTTTACGTGCAAACCGACACCGCTTGTTTGCCAGCTTGTAACGGCAAAATTCCCTGGAGATGTCTAGAGGGGAAGGCATTGAGATTCAGGTATAAGTGGAGTCAGCTATCAAGAAATACGAAGTAAGTCAAAGTCAAATAAAAAGATTGCACTTGTCCACTTTATTGATAGCTAATAAATATTTTTGAACAATTCAAAAAATTTTCTTTTCTGTTTCAGAGTGTATTCCTTGTGGATGGGTTGAAGTTTCTCCATAACCGCTTGCCTTCATGAGTCAACGCTCTCGCCCATTAACCAACCACACCCTCTTCGCTCTGAAGATAGTCAACGTACTAAAACACCAGCCATTGGATGAGCAAACAAGTTTAAATAATTCCACTCATACCCAATTCTATCAATCAGCTAATAGCCAACAGCATCCTCCTCAATTTTCTATAGGGAACGAAGTAGTTTGGGCTTATGTTTCAGCCCATGACTACGGTGTTGTAATCGACCGCGTGTGGACAACCGAAACTGTCCATAAAGTGACAGGATGGCATTACCTTGTACGCTTACACCCCAATAGCTCTAGCTATCCCTTCTGCAAAGAAGATTGGGCTTTTGAAGAAGACCTAGAATTGCTCGCTGATTTTCAACGACACAAGGGTGGAGGAGGTGACTCTTGAATAAAGAGAACTCCGAGGCTAGAGCCTTTCAAAACTGGCTGTGGGGTAGACTGCACCCTCAAGACTTTTCAATTCTCTGGGCACCCGTGAGTTACAGGGAAATCGGGCTTTTGTGCGGAGTTTCTGCCTCGACGGTACAGCACTGGCTTGGTGACTCCACTGCTGTTTCCCATCGAGAACCGGGGGATAGGTATCAGCGACTTTTAGCACTCGCTGACTGGTTTTTGTCCACGTTTGAGCTGACCCCTCAGCAGCTCATAGCACAATTTGAGCTTGAACAACAGCCACAAGAGTGCGAATAATCCCGTTATCAGAGCGTTTCTTTAAACAGCCCTCTTGATATAAGGTGACTGTTGGAGAGGCTTTCCGCCTGCTGAACCGGTTAACAGCGATCGCAAGTTTCATGCAAGCCGACGCGATAAGCCATAGCGATGTCTTTGAGCTTATCGCTCGAACTCCCTTTATCAATTAATTAGAAAACTTATGAGGCATACCGACTGGTTGCGCCTGAAGACTCAAGGCGAAAACATTTGTGCTGTTCTCAGACAGCAAGGTTATCAATGTCGAAAACAAAACCGCCGCTTGTCTTGGAAGGTGAGTAAAGAAAGCATTTCTTACGTACTGACGTGGCTACCTACGCCCATTGATGAGTGGAGTTTAATTCCTAAAAATACCGAACCGGAACGGTCTAAGATTATGTCGCTCGTACAAAGCGCTCTCTCTGAGGATAAAGGTATTTTAAAGCCTGATGACCAAGCAGAAGATGCGGAGAATTTAGAGCAACGCTGTCCCCGAAAGCCTATCTCCACATCTCCTCATCTGGGCGGTGACTCGACCCGCCCTTGGGCAATTGTTCGCCTCTTACCCGACCTACGACGCTACACGGTTGCTAGGTTCTACAATCGTAGTGATGCTCTAGATCACAAAAGAACGCTTAACCGCTTCATGCCGGCAGCGGAGTTTGAAGTAGTTTTTGACCCTCCTGAAACTGAGAACAAGGATGAGCAGGCATAACACAAGGTGATGGAAAGATACTCATGTACTGATGTTGAGATTCCTTAAAATTGGGAATAGCAGAACATATACCTTGTCAAAAGAAGCCGTAGCAGTGGAGTAGCTCTCAAGGCATTTGTTCAGGGAGTAGGGAGGTGTCCGTTTCCATATGCCAAATTTCCCAATTATCCTTTACCCCAAACCTATAGAGGAATTTCTCAACACTGTGGAGGCAGAAACTCACCAAATTCCACCGTTACCCGATGCCCCCACCCTGAAAAATGTTGCCTCATTGTCTCAGGTCAACGAAGTTAGTCAAACCCTAGTGTTAAAACTAGCTTTTGTCGCTAACTTCCTACTCTTGATTGGAGCTATATTCTTTACCAATCTCTCTATCGGGTTATTAGCTCTGCTCTTACTCACTTGTAGCTATACCCTCGTATTTTCATGGAAAAAAGTCTCCCAAGGTCAGTTTTACCAAAAGTCACTTCCAGACGAAGACGCCAGCCAAATCAAACAATATGAAAAACAGTTACAAGCGTACAAAAAGTTATATGCTGCTCGGATAAAACAGCAACAACAGTACAACAAAATTATTACGGGCTACAGAAAACAACTCCAAGTCTCACTCAATCAAGCTCTGCTGCCCAAGGGGTATAGTGCCGCTCCACAAGGCGTGTCGGAGTTGCAGTTCAAGCGTTACTTAAACAAGTATTTTCAAGGGTCAATTCATCAAGGATTGGAACTCCCTATTCCTCATAGCGACCTTTCCTACAGTGCTGATTTTACCTATGTAGACAAATTTATGAACTTGTACATAGATATAGAAATAGACGAACCTTATTACTATAAAACTCAAGAACCTACCCACTGCGACGACCAAGACAAAGACAAAAATCGGAACGCTTTTTTTCTAGAGAACAACTGGATAGTCGTCAGATTTGCTGAGGAGCAAGTTGTCTGCTACCCTAACAGATGCTGCAAAGTCATAGCTAGAGTCGTAGCCGAAATTACAGGAGACTGGGAAATCTTCAATAAATTCAAAGAAGTGCCTGAACTCCCTCCTGTCAAACAGTGGAGTAGAAGAGAGGCGAAGAGAATGGCAAAAGCAAAATATAGAGACAAATACTTAGTGTCATTAAATAAGCTAAAAAACATCAATAACTAATCTGTAAAACCACATCTGACCTTATACCTGTACTCTAAGGTGAGATAATTGTGCTATTCATCACATCAAAAAGTGATGAAAATCACTCTACTATGACTAGAATTTTGTCAAAGTGGAATTAAAAAAGTCATTGCCTTAAGTAGGAAAATGATTAGGTTAGATTCGCAAAAAAAACTCAAGGAATTTGAGGCAGCTTTAATCTCAGTAGAAGCCGGGTGGTATAGGGTTAGTTATAGCAGGAGAGGATTAACTGAAAAAGAACGCCTTGAGAATTCACAGCGAGGCGAAGACTTGAAATGGTTGAAGTCAGCTTTGCAGAAATACGAGAAAGAGATTCACAAAACCTCACAAAGTCAGAGATTTTGGTGTGGGTGCAGCCAAGGGAAATCTTACCGTCGCACTCTAAACTCTGAGTCAAGAAAAGCCCTAAATTTAATTAAAAAGGCTGTTGGCGAGCGAGAGAACACACCTGAAGATTTGGGATTACAGGTAGGGTGGAGGTACGCACGGCTCAAAAGCTATGTGTCTCGCCATTTGGAGCAGCTTTCCAAAGAGCATGAGCAGGATATGGTAACTTTTGGATGAAACACAACGGGAGTGTAATTGCCAAAGTAGCGGGTGAAAAAATCCCATAGCTTTTACGTATGAAATATCAAATTGTTGTAACTCATCCGGATAGTCCAGAAGCGTACTATTACGATGATCTGTCAACACTTTGGAGCGCGTTAGTAGAGCAAGCCCTGAAGGCTATAAGACAATATCAGCAAGACGGGTTATTACGAACCGTTTCCTTTGATACTCAACCCAAGCCGGAGCAATACATCGATCAAAACTGGCTTTAAGTTGAGTTAATTTAATCAAATAATCAGGCAGCGACGGCAGGGGTGAAATTCACATACCTCTGCTATGTCATATCAACCTCTGCATCAAAAATACCGTCCTCAAACCTTTGCACAGCTCGTCGGTCAAGACGCGATCGCTACTACCCTAACCAACGCCATACGACTGCAAAGAATTGCTCCAGCTTACCTGTTTACAGGACCCAGAGGGACGGGCAAAACCTCCAGCGCTCGCATTCTTGCCAAATCCCTCAACTGCCTCTCCACTGACCAACCCACTGTAAATCCTTGTGGAGAGTGTGAAGTGTGTCGGGCGATCGCGTCTAGTTCTTCCTTAGATGTAATCGAAATCGACGCGGCTAGCAACACTGGGGTAGATAATATCCGCACACTCATTGAAAGTGCTCAGTTCACTCCTATGATGTGCCGCTACAAGGTCTTCTTAATTGATGAAGCGCATATGCTCTCAACTCAGGCACTAAATGCCTTACTCAAGACTCTAGAGGAACCCCCCTCACGAGTTGTCTTTATCCTTGCTACCACCAATGCAGAGCGGTTATTGCCCACAATTATCAGTCGCACGCAACGCTTTGACTTCCGCCGCATCCCTCTAAACGCGATGGTACAGCACTTGAAGGCGATCGCAGAACTTGAGAGCATCGATATTACTCCACAAGCCTTGAACCTAGTGGCTCAAATCGCTAGCGGGGGATTGCGGGATGCTCAGAGTCTGTTAGACCAGTTGAGTCTTTTACCCAAACAGATAACTCCAGAGACGGTGTGGGAGTTAGTGGGAGCGGTGAGCGAGAGTGACTCCATTGCCCTGATAGAAGCGCTTACACTGAAGGACTTCACAGCCTTGCTTTGTGTGACTCGACGATTGGTAGATGCTGGAATTGAGCCACTGACCATTCTGCAAACCCTAACAAGTAGTTGTCGAGAGCTACTAATTGCTTTAACGAGTCCGACTCGACTTGACCTGGTAACGGTCAGCCCCCAGAGTTGGGAGAAACTGTGTGAGTTAGCCCAACACTGGGACATCACCGCCTTACAACACACTCTACAGCAACTCCAAGTCGGTTCGCGGCAGCTCACTAACACACAAGTTCCTGTACTTTGGTTAGAAGCCGTTCTACTTTCGGTGTCCCCTCAGACATCGACGACACCTGCTACAACCACCACGCCCCTTATTGCTGACACTCTGACACGGGGACACTCTGACGCTGGGAATGGAGAAAAACTCTCCGCGTCTCCCACTCTCCGCGTCACCGCGTCTTTTTCCTCCCTTCCACGACGGAAAAGCCCAACAACAAGCACGTCAAAAAATGGTACCGGTACTCAGCCCACTTTGACAGTATTTCAAGAGCCTGAGCAGGAACTCACTAGCAGTGTCAGTGTTACTTGGGAAAAAGTATGGCAAACTTCCCTAAGCTATCTCTCTCCTCTCAACAAATCCTTGCTCTCAAATCACGGCTCTTTACTCGACGTAGAGGGGTCTGTGGCTCGTGTTGGTATCAAATCTGCCAGCCTCGCTAAAATCGCCACTAATAGCCGCGCTGATATCGAGAGTGCTTTGAGCAAGGCACTAGGAAAGCCGATTGAGGTGAACATCGAAGTGAGTCATTAAGGATGATGTATTGCCAGAAGATGCAATCGCGCAGGGTAAGGTATTTAAAGAGTTTGCATTCTTTCTATGTCTTCCTCACCCAATGGCAAGTCTTGCCAAACCGAGAGTTCTTACCCAACAGCTGACGAGTTGAGTTCAAGAATGCAGCTAATCGATCATGTTGCTAGATGGTTAGAAGAGGCGGGATTAAGTCAAGCTGCAATTGGACAGTGGAAATTTAATGCCCTTGCTGCCGCTTATCCCGACGACTTGATGATTCAATCAGTCTGCCAACAAGCCTCATCTCTACTCGGCGCAACACAGTCCTTGCCAGAAGTTGGTATGACGGCAACAGATGTTTCCCTACAACTGAGTGAAAGCTTGGGGCGAAAGATTAAGCCAGCCGATATCAACAAGGCTTTGGTTGATTTGGGGTATCAAATACGGCATGAAGATAAAAGAATTTGGGAGTTAACTGAAGAAGGAAAAGAACAGGGTCTGAGCCTACTGAGTACCTCAAAAACTAATAAGTGGAGTGGGCCTCAAGTTAAATGGTATTCCTCAATTATTCCGATCTTAGAGGCTTATTTTTCTAATATCGGCGAACAGAGTGATGGTTCGCAATCGCTTAATAGCCAAAAGCTAGAGTCAAAGACCCGTGTCAGTTCTGCGCCAAAAGAAGCGTCCGATTCAACGGTGGTTACAGAGGTACTCAAGGACGATTCAGCCGCAACAACAGCTTATAAAGCTTCATCAAAACCTAAAACTGAGAAAGAAAGTTGGTTTATAAGCGATCGCTTGAAATTTCTCAAGCTCAAAACAACAGCCGATATGCGTATGCACATCGAGATGGAAGCGGCAGAGGCATACAAGGAAAAGCATGGAAAACTGCCCTCAAAGCAGCTTGACAAACAAAAACAATGCGAGCTGTATCACGAGGTCGATCTAGAAATGCTCGATACGATAATTCACAAAGTAATGGCTCGATACAAAAATAAAGCATAACTTACAGCCATTAGGGAAGAGCACTGCCATTGGTTGCCAAGCAACAGCTATGTCATAAACCAATGCTCTCTTCTTGTTATACACGCCAAAAGGAAAACGAGCTTTATCAGCTAATTACAAACGCCACTGATTTAGAGCCAATCCTTGAACCTTTTAAAATTAGCGATCGCCTCGCTATCGATACAGAAACCACTGGCTTAGACCCTTTCACCAACCGCATCCGACTCTTACAACTCGCTATTCCCAACCACCCAGTCTTGCTGCTGGACTTGGTAGCCATTCAAGACAAAGCTACTGCACTACTAAACCCAGTCCTCAACTCAAACGCTCTCAAAATCTTCCAAAATGCCAAGTTTGACTTGAAGTTTCTCACCCAAGCCGGAGTGCGAGTTAGTGGTCCCTTCTTTGATACAATGCTTGCTTCGCAGGTGCTTCAAGCTGGGTTAAGAGGGATAGACCACAGTTTGGAGGCTCTATCGATAAAGTACCTGCAACAGACTTTAGACAAAACCGAGCAAACTGGCAATTGGTCGAGTGGTGAGCTAACAGATTCACAACTAGAGTACGCCGCACGGGACGCGGCTATCCTCCTACCACTTTCTAGCATTCTCTCACAACAGTTAGAGGCAGCCGGACTGACTCAAGTAGCCGAGATGGAATTTGCCTGTCTGCCAGCATTTGTGGAGATGGAACTCACTGGTATGAAGCTAGATGTCAACGCTTGGAGCGCTTTACATCAGAATTACAACTCGTTAGCGCAACAGCTCAAAGAAGAGCTAATGAAAACACTGGCGACACCAGCCCAATTGCCCCTGTTTCCAGAACTCACTCAAACTGTCAACCTTAACAGCCCGTTCCAAGTCTTAGAAGCCTTCAAAAATCTGGGAATTCCTGCTACGAAAACAAACGCTTCTCACCTGGCAACCTATGCCGCCACTCATCCAGCCGTCTCCACTTTCTTGGAATACAGACAGACAACAAAGGCGCTTACGACTTATATTCAAAAGCTCCCCTTACATATCCACCCTCGCACTAAAAGACTGCATCCAGACTACTACCAGTTGGGTACAGCAACAGGTCGAGCCAGTTGTTCTCACCCCCCACTTCAACAAATTCCCAACAAGAACGAATTTCGCTCGTGCTTTGTCCCCGAAGCAGGCAATTGCTTAATTAGCGGAGATTTTTCCCAAATCGAGTTAAGAGTTATCGCTAAATTTACTGGCGAGCCGACAATGACTTCTGCCTACATGAAGGGAGAAGACTTGCACCAACTTACCGCATCGTTTGTAGTAGGAAAGCCTTTTGATACAATTACTAAAGAAGAACGAAAAATCGCCAAATCAATTAACTTTGGTTTGGCATTTGGGATGGGGGCTAAAAAGTTTGTGGTTTATGCCCGCTCTCAATACGGATTGGAGTTTACCCTCTACCAAGCTACCCGCTTTAAAAAACAATTCTTTCGCTTGTATCCAGGACTTACCAAGTGGCACGAACAAGTAAAGAAGGGAGTAAAGCGAAGCGGGCGCACTCTAAGTGGACGCAGACGGCTGTGGTCAAAAAAGCCACCGTTCACCGAACTAGTTAATCACCCTATCCAAGGCTCAGCCGCTGATATCCTCAAACTCAGTCTAGGTAAATTGCCTGCGGCTTTAAGGGGGACAGGGGCAAAGCTCATTGGCACAGTACATGATGAAATTTTGATTGAATGTCCTCTCGATACGGCAACTCAAGCTGCCCAAATTTTGGAGAGAGTTATGGTAGAAACGGGAGAGCAATATTTAGCTCCAATTCCCGTAGAAGTTGAAATCAAAATCGCTAAGAGTTGGGCAAAATAAAGCGATTCGTGCTCTAACCTCAAATTCACTGGTCAAATCGCGACCTGTAACTGTCGAACAGCTCATCGATCTTCTGGGGGTCAGATACAAGTGTCCCCCGCTCATCTCGGAACGTGCGATCTCGATCACCTCTAAAGGAAAGCCAGTTGAAACTCGTAGTAACAGCAAATTTTGTATCAGAGATAAGGATTTTCGCGTGGGTATCTCCCAGACGCTTAAGGACAAAACTATTTTTGTACTGACGTGCTAATTTTTGGATATTCTCCTCTGCTTTAATATCAGATGGATACCTTTTATCGTTGTCTTTTTCTCCCAACCCGTATCCAATAAAAACTTGCACTCCGCGCTTGATAAGCTTTTCAAACTGTTGGAGAAACTGTTGATTCACAGAACTGGCTCGAATCCAAGGAGAGATGATCATCAGACGTTCTTGGCTATCATTTAGAGCCTGTTCCAGAAGCGGACGGTGTTCGTACATCTCTAACCATCGCATAGGAACTGAAGCTAGGC
This sequence comes from Allocoleopsis franciscana PCC 7113, assembly GCF_000317515.1. Classification (GTDB taxonomy): domain Bacteria; phylum Cyanobacteriota; class Cyanobacteriia; order Cyanobacteriales; family Coleofasciculaceae; genus Allocoleopsis; species Allocoleopsis franciscana. Next base: position 57,950 of record NC_019739.1, read on the forward strand.
GCGAATCAAGTTTGGCTTTAAGTCCCTCTATTTGCTGTTGTGCTTCTTGAAGTTGTTGCTCAAGAATGAGTTTTGCTTCATCGTCCTCAGTTTGTTCAATACTGTTTCGAGTTGTGTTTATTTGTTCTTCTAGCTGAGCTTGAGCCGCAGATACTTCTTCCTTAAGAGCTTCAACTTCTTGTAATGGAGCTTGAGCAACAAAATCATGCCCTAAAACTTCTTCAGCCAGCTTTCGGGGCGTGCTTTCCCTCAATGATTCTAGAATGCGAAGTTTTCTAACACCATCAGTACGAGCAAAGGCTTCTTCATGTTCATTGGATAGAACAGCATCAATAGCAAAGGCAACCTGAACATCATCACTATCTTTTGCCTTATAGATTAGTGCTAAGGCAGGTTGGAAAAACCTTTGCCTTCTTTCAATAGCTTTCAAGGCTAGCAAATCACGCTCTTGTTTGGATCTTGCTTTAATTTTCTCCTCAATTTTGTGAATAATTGCATCCACATCTTTGAGTTTGAGGTCTGACAATTCTGGAGGTTTATTCGGCGATGGTTCAATTTCTATAATTCCTTGGTTGCGTAAGTCTTTAGGCTTTAGCAAACTTGACTCCAAGTATCCGTACCAACGAGGATGTCGTAGGAGTCCATCAAAGTTGATATCAAAGGTTCGCTCCTCTGGAACAACAATTTTGGCTGCACGGAGAGTCTCCTTTCCTTTCTTAGTTAATTGCCAAACTTGCATTAGAGAGCTATCAGGGGCAATGAGATCGATATCCTCACTTATTCTTAAATTAATCATTGCATCCCTGACAATCGGCTGCTCCAGACCCAGAAAACCTGCAATATCCTGTTCTGAGGCAAGACCAATGTCAATAGCTTTTAAGACATATTCTTCTATCGGAGGAATTGGCTTACGGAGTTGGGTTAGCGCTTGAACCGTAATTTTATAAACGGGTAAACCGACGGCTTTACAACAAACAAGGTCAAAACCTGTTCGATTGTCATAACGACGCAGTTCTTCTGGGGTGAGAGGAGCTGATTCTTCTAAATTCATCGGCTAGCCTCCTTAAGGACGCAGTTTTTCTCGTGATGCTCAACATACTCCAGAACTCTATGTAATGGATTGTCTTGACTCAAGGTTCGACAGAAATAGTGATCTCCTACAATAACTAATCCAACCTTACCCCTTGATAAAGCCACATTCATTCGCTCTGAATCACGTAGAAAACCTACCTTACCTTCTTTGTTAGAGCGGGTCACGGAGTACACGGCAATATCTGCCTCACGTCCTTGGAAGGCGTCAACTGTATTGCACTCAACTTTCAAGGCTTGCCAGTTGTTTAATAATGACGCCAATCGGCGATTGAGCAACTTTAGCTGTGCTGCGTACCCAGTTAAGACAGCAATACTGTAGTTCTTCTGAGCTTCTACTGCCATCCGGTTGAGCTGATTTAGAAGCTCAACTATGACTTTGGCCTCACAGGGATTATTAAAGCTAGAATTAGCAGACTGTTCCCGACAATTGGGGAGTTTAGCTGTTGTCAACCAAGTTACAGGCTGTGGTAAAACTTGAAGCAGGTTTTTATCTACATCATCTCTAGCACTTTTGAGTTTACCATCATAGAAGCACTCACTGATAAGATTACCAATTGGTGCAACCATCCGATGTTGAATGGTTAACATTTTGCAGCACCCATCAGGGAGAGTCCTAAGTAGGTAATCAAATAATGTTTCCCTGATGTCATCTGGTTCTAAATCATACTTGCTGAGAAAATCAGCATTTCTACTAGCTTCATCTTGGAATGGTGGCAGTTGTTTCGGGTCGCCAACGAGTATCCAGCGATGCGAGCGGGCTATCGGCACTAATACTTCTGTTGCCGTAGCTTTTGAAGCTTCATCGATAATACAGAGGTCGAATTCTATATCTTGAATGTCTCTAGGAATGCCGATACAAGTTCCGGCTATGACTTGCGATCGCTTAATCAGAGGTGTATTAAATCTCTCATCTCGACCAAACTGCTCGAACCATTCCGCCTGAATACTCAGCAATCGCTGGAGCATTTTCGACTCTGGACTATTCGGATCGATGAGTTGATTTATCCGCTCCTCTATCTCCTCAGTCGATAGCCTCAACAGTTTATTAGTAGCAATTCCCGTTAATTCTTTAAGGCGCTTGGCTTTTTCCTTCTGTTGCTCTCGTGCTTCTTTTAACTGCTTACGCAGGAGACTAATTTCAGATTCAATACTCTGGCATTCCTCTAGCTTATTCTTTGGTATCTTAGCTTCTAACAATGAATCTGGATTTTCGGGGTCGTAATTTATCGCTAGTATTTCATCTAAATCCTGCTTCCAGATATTAATTTCTCCTCGGAGAGTTTCAATCTTTGTCACTAGATTTTTCATTTCTTGAAATAGTGTGGCTATTTCACTGTCATGCTGAGAAATACCCCGCTGCGCTGACCAATCATTAATAAATTCCTGTCCTTTAGCGATCGCTGCCTCTCTCCACTGCTCCATCTGGTCTTCCAGCAAAAGCGAGTGAACATTCTCTGACACTCGTTCATGACTGCCAATCCGCACCAAATTGAGGTTAGAATTTTGCGCTTTAATCCGTTCTAGTGCATTATCTAGTGCTACATGAGTTTGAGAACTGAGTAAAATTCTAGCCTCAGGGTTTTGTTTAAGGGTTTGCAGAACAACTTCTGTAATAAATGTTGTTTTTCCTGTCCCTGGTGGTCCTTGGACAATCAAGAAGTCTTCTGTCGTTAGCGCCGCTTTAACAACTTGTTGTTGAGAGGGATTTAGAGATTGAATAAACTGAATATCCTTATTAACATCAGGAATACGGACTTCTTGAGAGTTGATAAGTAATTGGCGAATGTCAGAGCGGACTGCACGGTCAAATCGAACAGCATCTAGGGCATTTTTCTGTCGATTTAGGGCAACTTCAGCAGCACGGCTATCAAAGCGTAGCTCACCGCTTTTTGGAAGTCGCTCTGGTTCTCCAGACCTGACATAAAGAACTAATTCGTCGCCTCTGACTTCCTCAACATCTCCCCCTAGATAGCTATATCCTTGTATGTTGGTCACATGGCGAGGTTGTCCAGCAAGATCGTCTTCTGGGAGTTCTGCTAGTTGAAAGATAACGCGGTTACCATCGCGAGTAAAGCTTGTATATTGAAGCGGTTTCTCTCGGTTTCTTTCCCAATCTGTCTTAGCTTTGAGAATATCCCACCAAATACGGAATAACCGTTGCTTTTCTTCTTCTGCCTTTGTCTGTCGGAGATTTGCTTCATGTTCTTCTATAGCCAGTTGAAGCTCTCTGATAACCTCCTCGGCTTCCCATCTATTCAGCGGTTTTCCAAATTTGAATTCATAGAGTGGAATCCATGCACGTTCTCTATTTTGTTCTAGTATTGCACTAGAAAAATCTTGGGCGTTGATAATGACTAGGTAATCTCGCTCAACAACTACATGATATCTGTAGGAAAATCCAAATATAGAGTAATGACCTTCAGAAGACTCGTCAGCCCTATTGGCTGCACTAGATTTCTTTAAAGGTGAGATTCCACATCCACTATTCAAATCCTCTAAAATAATCTTTTGAATTTCATCTTGAGGCGCATCAAGTACAGTCCGAAGATTGGTCAAAGCATTGTTAGTAAGTTGCAGGTAGCAAGGGCGTTTCGGAGTTAACCATTGTTGCGATCGCTGCCCTTGGATAGCATTCAGTTCAGCTAGTAGCACTTCGGCATTATGGTAGCGCTCTGCTGGATCGAGGGAAACAGCACGCTCGATGACTTCAAGAATTTGAGTGGGTGCATCAAAGGCATCGAGTGCTTGGGTGATGCTATCGTAATCGACAAGCTTTACTTGTGTCAGGCACTTGAGTACCAAGACACCGAAACTGAAGACATCACGGGTGTAAGAATAAGAGCCATCATCAGCCTCTGGTGGTGTGAAGGGGCGAGATACAAACTCCCTAAGAGTAACACTAGGACGCAAATAACTCCTGAGCTTAGATATGCCAAAGTCAGCGAGTTTTACCTTACCAGCACTGCCAACTAAAATATTGCTGGGCTTGATATCGCGGTGGATGTAGTTGCGATTATGGGAGAAGGCAAGAGCCTCTAGTATCGGAAGAGCTACCGCTTTCCAGAATGAATCCCATCCATCTGGTGGTGATTCTAAAAGAAGTGCTTCTAAATCTTTCTCCATCCACTCAAGGACAACAAAGTATTCACCCGTACTTTCATCCTTGCCTGAATCGAGAAGTTCCACGATGCCGGAATGCTTCAATTCTTTAAGGGCTTGGGTTTCACGTCTGAAGGACTCAGCTAGAATATCCGCTTCAATCTGTCCGTGTTTAAAGACTTTGACAGCAACCAGCCGTTCTTCGAGATCGTAGTCTCTTGCGCGATAGACATCAGCCATCCCGCCTGCACGCGGGTTGGGGGATAGAGCATAGCGATCGTTGATGAAGCGAACTGGCATAACTTAGCTACCCCTAGAAGATTTCTGTTCATTTGTAACACAGCCCCCAGTTAGGCATGGTTTTCAGCGATTTGCTCTGGTAGTGAAATGAAAAACCCATCCTAAAACTTAGCTTTTTGGGCGCATTCACAAGTTATTTCACATCTAGAGTGCGCCCATGTCTGTCTTCCCTCTCGATACGCTTCCCCTTCCCGTAGTTCAAGTCATTCAGGACTATTTGGCTATCGGTTACAAGCTAACAAGCTGTCTCGGACCAAAACCACCTAAGCCAGAATATCAGCCCTGTGAGGGAATGCTGTATATTGCTTCTCTAGAGCGAGATATGGAACCCCCTGATGAAGCTCAATGGGCAGCCCCTCACGACCAATGGCAACCTGTGGATATAGATAAACTCAAAGCCTGTCGGGAGTTTTTGGCATGGATAGCCACCACACATTCAGATGCTGATAGCGAGCAGGTCATACAGTTAGTTGAGCGAGAGGGCGCAGCTATGTGGGCGCGATTTCGCCAACGTCCGGTCAATCACGGACTCCTTCGCCTCACAATTGATGAGTCGGGAAGCGTGCGAGAACGCTACGTCAGTTCCACTTGCTATAGCACTCGATTTCCAACTCCATCATCACTTCCTCGTGTAGAAATTCCCAAATTAGAAGCGAGACAAACACCTCCAGGACAACCAACGGTCACAGACTTGTTAGAGCTTCATGATGTGATTCGCGTCTGTGACTGGCCAAAAGGATTCTACGGCCTGGTTGTGGAGATTACAGAATACAAACGCAAAGACCTTGAGTTTTTCGACATTGGTTACGTCAGTACGGGAGCCGATTTTATTCCTAACAGCCGACCGAATCGACGGGGTGAGTATCGCAACAAACAACTACTTCGTAAAATTGTTGCGGTGGATGGGCAGCTAAGGTTCGTCTATCCTCCTGCTTTTGCCAAAGAATCAACCATTGAGATTGTGGCTAGACGTGTGAGAAATCGTCAACTTAAACTGTTTTAGCTTTCGCTTGGGGTGAAGTAAAAATCAACCCCCAATAATGCTAAATCTTTCTCAACAATCCCTCTCCCTCCTCGAAACTAACCCAACTCTATTCCAGCGCCTGCACATCGAACAAAAAGAATCACCCTCAAATCCAGAAACTCGACACTCTCAAGAAGTTGGGAACCACTTTCATCTCTTAATGAAGCAACTATTAATGGGCTTACCTGTAGAGCCTTTGCTTAATGCCTATCCGCAAATGCAACGCTGGATTAGTGGCTTACAGCTAGCAGCACCGGAAATATTCTCTGACGAACCTGACACTTTTAAAGAGTGTGACCATCAATGCACTCTGATGTGTGAAGGACATTTGTTAAGTGTAGTCTATAATCTGCTACTTGCTGATGATAATCAAGCTCAGATTATCGAGTGGACAACTGCAACTCTACCTAATAGCTCTCTGCAATTAGAAAATGATTGGAAAACACGCCTTTACCTTTACGTGTTGGCAGAAAACAGCGATTACCTACCCGAAGAAATTTCGTTTACTTATTGGTTTGTACAGTTCGATAGAGAGCCAGTTAGTTTTAGGTTTGAATATGATGAGTCTTTGCATCGAATGACACGCTCGTGTCTCACCGCCCTGCTTAACAAGTTGAACGAATGGCTAAAGGCTTACCAGCAAGAAGGGAAGCCTTTTCCACTTCCGAAAATAATCAAACCCTACAACCAACCTCCAAAAAGAGAAGAACTGCTCAATTTAGATGATATTGAGGAAGTACGATTGTGAGGTAGAGCGAGGGGTTTTCACCATAGCTTTGTCAGGAAGATAGTTAATGAATCCTAACCCAGACTTTAATTCCAATAATATTTCTAAATGTAGTGAGAAACTTGAGTTAATTTTAGAAGCCTACGGCAGTGATGTATTCTTTGAAGCTATCACTGAGCTGTTGAACTTTCACCCGCTCACTGCACCCCCAACTTCTAGCTCAAAATCTTGGATAATTCTCCTGCTGCCTTCATATTGCAATCCCGATTCTCTTAGCGACACGCACAATTTAACTTTGACAAGTGTTTCAAATCTCGAATAATCAGCGATAAACTCTTGCCAGCTAGCCTTGATCCAGGTATCAAACGCTAAGTTTTGTATTGAATTTACTGCGAACATCGCTCAACTTAGTAATCGCTTTGGAAATAGCCGTTTCTTGAACCATAGAGGATACAATTGCTAACAAAACTAACAGAAAATTGCCGCCGTTGTTTGGGTGAAAACATTTCCCATCACAACCCTCATGCCGATATTTATCTATTGCGGCGATGATAACTATGCCATTCATCGTAGCGCTCTTACCTTGCGTTCCCGCACCGTAGAGCCAGAATGGTTAGCCTTCAATTACTCTGTGTATTCTCACGACAACCTCAATGCTGCCCTTGAAGCACTGGAAGCCGCATTAAGCCCTCCCTTGGGCGGCTCATTGAGAATGGTATGGCTAGCCAATACAACCCTCCTCTCACAATACCCTCCTCCCCTGTTAGAAAAGCTTCAACAGACAATAGAGAAACTACCCAGCACAACAGTGCTACTGCTGACTTGCGCCAAAGTTGACCGACGACTCAAGTCCAGCCAACTCCTACTAGCTCACGCTCGGATACAAGAATTCTCCCTCATCCCCAGTTGGCGCACAGAAGATTTATGGCAGCGGGTATTAGATGTAGCCGCTCAAGTGGGGGTGCAGCTCACGCCTTCTGCTGTCTCTGTCCTCACAGAAGCCGTCAGCAATGACACAAGAGCGTTGTACGCCGAACTGGAAAAACTCAAGACTTATGCAGCACAAAGCGAGCAGCCTTTGGGAGAGAAGGTTGTCAGAGAGTTGGTAACTAGCAACACTACCACCAGTTTGCAACTAGCCGATGCGATTCGCACTGGCAAGACTTCACAAGCTCTCACTCTGCTCAACGATTTATTCAATCGTAATGAGCCAGCTTTGAAGATTGTCGCCACCCTAGTAACGCAGTTCCGGACTTGGTTGTGGGTGAAGCTAATGGTAGTGGAGGGGGAAAGGGATATAAACGCTATTGCTACAGCAGCTAGTGTAGGCAATCCTAAACGAGTTTACATCCTGCAAAAAGAAGTCAGACCTCTATCGCTGAAAAATCTCCAACACACCTTGCCTTTTCTACTAGAGTTAGAAGCCGCATTAAAGCAGGGTAATCCCGAACTAATGACCTTACAGACCCGGATTATTGTACTCTCCCAACTGTACGCGAAGGGTTGAGAGGAAGAGAGGATTTCAAGTTAATTAAATTTGATTAAAAAGCTGCCAACGTGCGAGGGGTGAAGTCATTCTCACCCCTTGATTAATGAACAGCTTTCTGACTAACAGCACTAATCCTTTTACTACAAAAAACTCTAAATTCTATCAACTAAGAGATTATCAACAATCTCTCGTTCAAGACATCTTTACTGCCTGGGATTCAGGATATCAAAGTGTTCTCGCCATCCTCCCAACGGCAGGCGGGAAAACAATCTGCTTTGTTGAAGTTGCCTCCACCTTCCTCGCCAAAAACCAACCCGTCTTAGTCATCGCTCATTTAGAAGAACTAATTACCCAAGCTGCCGATAAGTTAGCGATGCTAGGAGTAAGAGTTGGTATCATCAAAGCGGGTTATGAAGCTGACCCAGACGCCCTGATTCAAGTGGCTTCTATTCAAACTCTGGTACGTCGAGAACTGCCTTCCTCAGCACTGGTAATTTTTGATGAGGCGCACCACTGTGCTAGCAGAACCTATAGTGAGATTATGCTGCACTACAGGGAGACAGGAGCGAAGATTCTCGGTGTCACTGCCACTCCCAACCGACCGGATGGGCGAGGGTTGCGATCGCTAGACAAAGGTGTTCCTGGATTCGATAGTTTAGTTAGCGGTCCCTCCTCTGGGCAACTCATCGAGAAGGGGTATTTGTGTCGTTTCTCAATCTACGCCGCCTCCCAACTCCTTGATGCCCAGCAAGCAGGTATCGAAACGACAGATGGAGACTACGATACCGAACAATTAACTGAATACGTCAAAAAGACCTTGGTATTGGGCGATGTCGTTGCCACCTGGAAGAAACACGCCTTTGGGTTGCGTACTGTAGTTTTTGCCGTCTCCGTACCTCACGCTAAGGAATTAGCGATCGCTTTTTGTGACGCCGGAATTGCAGCAGAAGAAGTCAACGGCAAGACACCGCCAGAAACTAGACGTACCATCCTCTCCCGATTCGCCAGAGGAGAAACGTTGGTACTGTGCCAGCATTCGCTGCTAATCGAGGGGGTGGATGTCCCAGGCATTCAATGCGTCCAATTCTGTCGCCCTACTCAGAGTCTCATTGTTTGGTTGCAGGCGATCGGACGAGCGCTGCGTCCTGCCCCTGGCAAAGAATTAGCGCTCGTGCTCGACCACACGCACAATCACACTACATTGCCTTGGCCCGATTCGGAAATTGCCTGGAGTTTAGAACCAGCTCAAATCAAGCCTGACAAAAATACGCATACTTGCAGTGAATGCAACCATGTCTTTCGCCCTACCAGCTCTGAATGGAACAGTGGTAGCGCTCATTGCCCAGCCTGTGGTGCAACACTCAGCTTACCAGAACGGCAATTCAATCAACAGCCAGAGACAGTTGAACAAGAAGCTGACGCAGAAGAGAAGGTTGAAACTAAGCGTCAAAATCTCATTGAAGTTTTGCCCGCTAACTTTACTCAAGTCTCTCCCCTACCTGACTCCAAGAAAATGAAGCAGGTGTATCGACTGCTAAAAATTCAGCAAGAGTGCGGGTACAAAAAAGGTTGGCTGCTTTATCGGTTGCAAGAAATGGAAAACGAGCTGCAACTGGGACTAACTGAATGGCAAGAAGTGGGAAAACTCCTCGATTACAATCCCAAGTGGGCTTTAATGCGTTGGAAAGAATTCGCTTTGCGGCAAGGAAATAACTGATTAGTTAATTGTGAAAAGACGGCTCCTGCATGGGGTGAAAACTGAAAATAAAACTAGCAAAAATGACCAGTTCTTTCACCCTAATTTCGGGGCTAATCGGTGGCGAACCCGAATTTGCTGACTACAACAACAATCGCAAAGCTACACTTTCAATTTACACAAATCGTCCCTACAAAAATGCTCAAGGTGAATACGACACAGACATTCATAACGTGCAAGCTTGGGGTCGCACAGCCGCTTATCTTGCCGAATTGCAATCAATCCACGGCAGTTTGAAGGGAATGGTGGCGATGGTTTCCGGTCACATGGAATCTTACAAAAACGGGGAAGGGCAGAAGTTCTGGACGCTCAAAGCCGAACGGATTGTCATCTCTCCAAGACCGAGCAAAACCAATGGTAACGGAGACGATGGGTTGCCCTTTTAAATCAACCTGATTGAGGTTGGGGGTGGAACTTTCTGGAATGGGGGGATGGATGAATTTGGCTCTACGCTCTCCCTATCTTCCCACCTCCCTATCTCAGCTAATACGCACACCGTTAACCTTCAGTATTGCCCTGAAAATTATGCCCTTATTAACAAGTCCTCCTCAACCCTACCCTTTAATTGGACAAGAGCTGGCGTTAGAACTGTTAACAAGAGCGATCGCTCTCGAACGCCTCCCAAGCGCCTATCTATTCGCGGGACCAGAAGGGGTAGGACGCAGCAGTGCCGCTCGCTATTTCACCTCCTTACTGTTTGGCGCTAACGTCTCTGACTCCAAAAGTTCTCTCATCACTCATCGCTTGGCAACAGGCAATCACCCCGATTTGCTTGTGATTCAACCCACTTACATTCATGAGGGAGAACTCCTGACAAAAAACCAAGCGATCGAGCGAGGACTGGAGCGAAAAACTGCGCCCTTAATTCGGATTGAGCAAGTTCGAGCCATTACTGAATTTCTCTCCCGCCCTCCTCTAGAAGCAACGAAGCAGGTAGTAATTGTAGAACAGGCAGAGACAATGAATGAGGCGGCGGCTAATGCACTGCTCAAGACGTTGGAAGAGCCAGGGGAACATGGAATTTTCATCTTGATTGCTCAGGGGATTGAATCCCTGTTGCCGACAATTGTCTCTCGCTGTTCGCTTATCCCCTTCTATCGCCTCAGTCCTTCAGACCTGAAGAAAGTGCTGTTGGCATTGGGACATGAAGAGATTCTGCCTCACTCCGAATTGTTGATGATGGCTCAAGGCAGTCCGGGGAAAGCGATCGCCTTTTTTGAGCAACTAAGGAGTATTCCCGATGCACTATTACAAGCCTTAACTAGACTGCCTCTCTCTCTGCGTTCGGCTCTCGAATTAGCAAGAGTTATTGACTCCACCCTATCCGTTGACACTCAACTTTGGTTATGTGGATATTTGCAACATTATTACTGGCAAAAAACGCACAATTCCCATCTCCTTCAACAGTTTGACCAAACTCACCACTATTTAACTTCTCACTGTCAATCGAGACTGGTTTGGGAAGTCACGCTCTCAAGAGCTGGGGTGGAAAATTGGTAACTGCATACTTGATGAATACTCCTCCAATTACTCAACCCAACCCAAAATCAATTGAGCGTGCTATTAAGCTGCTACGTGTAGAACACACACGTATCCATCAGGTAATCGAAAACTTAGATAGAGGTTCTCCCCTCCATGCCAAAAAACTGATGGCTCAAATCATTGGCAAGTTAGCGATGGCGATGCCTATAAGCACTCCCCCCTCTCCTCAAGCCGTTTCAACATCTATTCAAACTCTGCAACGAACAGTTTCAGCACTCGAAGTCGTCATTCAGGACTTAGAGAAAGGTTATAACGAACGCACCAAAACATCAATCGCTCAAATTGTTGGCTGGCTGGGACAGGTCTTAATTATCCTCTAAACACCTAACTACTCGCCATATGTGCGGCGGCAAAGATTTGTTTTGCTGTTAGTCGTAACTCGGAAAAGATTGAGGAAACGAGCAGCTCATCATTCCGAAATAATCGCTTTTGATATTCGTCTTCAATCAAGGTACAAATTGTGATTGTCGGTTGTTTGGGTTTGCCAATATACTCTCTTCCACCAACACCCAGATAGTCTACAATCCAATACTCAGGAACACCTAAAATTGCATAATCCTCAACCTTACGAGCATAATCGTTCTGCCAGTTTGAACTGACAACTTCAACCACCAGCTTGATTGAGGCTCCTAATGTAATTACAGGTTCTTGTTGCCATAAGGGTTCATTGACCAGTCGAGGTTGGTCTAACACGATCGCATCAGGACGAAAAGCTGTCTCTGTTCCTAGTAGTTTAATAAGGCATCGATGGGGAATAAAGTAAGCCGTTTCCTGACGGTCAATCTCCACATTGAGTTTTCGTCCAATAAAGGCAACTACTTGCTCGTGGGGTCCAGTTGGTTCCATATCGATTAATTCCCCATCGATGAGCTCATAGCGCTCGTCATCGCCGTAGCGGTTAATGAATTCATCGACAGTCAGAAGTTGAGGTGCTAATTGAACCATCGCGAGCGTTCCTCATGATTTTCTGTGTAGGTGATAACTTGACTCTTCAGCCCCTCGGGAGTCCTCGTTCAGTTCCTCGATCGTATCTCGATTCGGCATAAGTTGTAAAACTTATTTGTTGGCAAAGCTTTGGGGTGAAGAAAAACTTGCACGACATCAAAAATGAACGCAACCTGTCTATTTTTTCTCCTTGGGGTACGCCAATGAAAATTGCTATTTTGTCAAGAAAAGCTTCTCTTTACTCTACCCGTCGCTTAGTTGAAGCTGGAGAACAACGCGGACATACGGTGCGAGTCGTAGATTACCTGCGTTGCTGCATGAGTATCGCCTCCCACAGTCCCAGCGTCATGTACTCTGGAGAGCCACTGGAGCGTTTTGATGCCGTCATCCCTCGCATCGGTGCTTCTCACACGGACTACGGTACGGCTGTCGTCAGGCAGTTCGAGATGATGGATGTCTGCGTGGTGAACAGTAGCATCGCCATCTCGAAAAGCCGGGATAAGCTCAGATGTTTGCAGATTCTTGCCCACAAGGGTATCGGACTGCCAGTGACCAGTTTTGCTCATTCGCCCAAAGATATTGATAATCTCATCAAGATGGTTGGTGGTGCACCTTTGGTCATTAAGTTGCTGGAAGGCACTCAAGGCATCGGTGTCATGCTTGCCGAGTCTCATCAAAGCGCTAAGTCGGCGATTGAAGCATTTAAGGGAGCCAAGGTGCCAATTCTTGTTCAGGAATACATCACAGAAGCTAAAGGCATGGATATTCGCTGTCTAGTTGTCGGCAATAAGGTTGTGGCAGCGATGAAGCGCCAGGGCGCACCGGGGGAATTTAGAAGCAATTTGCATCGTGGGGGTCAGCCTGCTGCTATCAAGCTTACGCCAGAAGAGCGATCGACGGCGATACGCGCAGCTAAGGCAATGGGACTATCCGTTGCTGGTGTGGATTTGCTACGTTCTCATCATGGAGCTTGTGTGATGGAAGTGAACTCTTCTCCTGGGTTGGAGGGAATTGAGTCTGCAACTGGGGTGGATGTTGCAGGCAAGGTTATTGAGTTCATCGAAAAGTCTCTTCTGGATATGTAAGGGCAACTGGTAAATTTAATCCCACCAGTACCGCACAACAGGCAGCGTGTCTCCCAATCCACCCACCAGTCGCTCAGCTTCCTCTCCGGTATAAACTTGCACGTCATCTGCTTTCCATTCTTTGCCAAAATCAACTAACCGGAAAACGTGTTCGTCTTCTGTAGCTAGGATATAGAGCGTATCGCAGTGATGACGGTATCCTAGAGAGGGCAAAAATCTCAGATATCCTTTCCGCCAGAGGTCAGGATACTCTTGGCTTGTCATTACCTCAATATCAGGCAACATCGCAAAGCCACGCCACAGTTCTTGGTTAGCGTAGAGATCGCTGACAACTTGGTAGGGGTCGAACTGATTGAACGCACTGTTTAGCATCAAGGCGACCCATAGCTCTTGAGGGGTGCAGTCTCCAACAGGCATATCGGCAGGAAGGGGCGAGCGGTGATAGCTGTAGTCATTTGCCCGAAAGCCCGGAATGGAGTGATGAATTTTGCTGGCTTCAGCCCTCAGTTGTTTAATCTTGCGTTGTTTGAGCAGGTAGTCTTCCTTCAAAGTGCGGGTACGCTTACTGCGGCTGATCGAGGACAGTGCTTGCAGGCTGGGATGTAAGGGATAGTCTGGTAGGGGACTCTCATCAAATGACATCCAAACGCGCATATTTGCAGGATTTCCACTGACAAATTCAGCCAGCTTCTGAGCAGCATCCGGGTTCAGATATTCTGGGAAGGCAATCCAGAGGTCGCACAGATGAACTTGGCTTAGGTTTTGTGCTGCCTCAATTAAGGCTTCCACCGTCTTTAGATCTGGCTCTTTAACAGCATTGAGATTTAGTTCGTACCTATAGCCTGTGTTGTTGACACAAGCATTTCGAGAGATTTCCATAGCTGCCTCCCGCTCTTCTAATAGTACTTTTGTACTATAATAAATAAAGCTTGACTCTGGGTGAAGTCATTGCACATCACAGCTCATGACCCAGAAAAAGCTGCCACCTCAATCCTCAACTCTTTTCGATTTAAAAGATAGCGTCCTCGCACCTCAACCTAACTCTATCTCCCCTGGCTCAATTGCAGCACTTAAAGGCTTGCTCGGGCTGGGGACGGACAAGGAGTTTGTCGCTTTGCTCTTGGAATTGGCAGAGTTTCGTCTACCTCACGTCCGGTATCTGGCTGGTCCCATCGTTGTCAGTGGCGGGGGTTGGCAAGACACTATCCCCTCTTGGCTGCTTGAGGCAATTCCTGTGGCACGTTTTGAGGCGATCGCTGCCGAAGCGGAAGCTGGCGAAGTTGGAGAGTTGGCGACGGCTGAGGAAATGTTGGCTTGCCTCTATCCCGCAACAATGATAGCGCCCATGAGTCACCGATGGTACCAAGTTTATATGTACGTGGGCAATGAGGTGCTAACTAAACACAAAAAACTGCCGCCAGAACAAAGCTTTTGGGAATTAATGAATATCGCTCATCCAATTACTTACGAGCAGGTAAAGTATGACTATAACGAACTGGCGCTAGACATCAGGAAGCGGGTGATTAAGCAGGCAGCAGCACGAGGAGTTGGTAAGCGCCCCCGCTCACAACAAAGCCAAGCCGACTCGACTGAAGCCCCACAAGCTGCAAAGTCTACACAGCCATTGAAACATCAACTTTCCTTGTTTGAATTGGAAGGATAAAAGGAGTTAATTAAGTCTAAAAATAGCAAATTATAGCGCTTTTGCAATTAATGTAATTAACTGCTCTCTATGAGTACATTAAATCAGCCCCAACGCTATGAGAGCGCTCAAGGCTGATTGGAAAAAAGCCTTCACGAGTGTCTCTACTGCTGACAAGTCTGCACTACACTCAGTAAGCCAACGGTGTTGTCAAGTCTACCAGGTTATATTCAGAAAACAACCTTAAAAGGAAGTGATCATGGACTATAGACTCGGTTTACAAAGACTCAAAGAGCTGTTGCCTCCAGAAGCAATAGAGGAATTTGATCTCTATGAGGGTAGGCTTCTGGAAAACTTAAAGGAAGCGGAGCGTTATGGCATGTCACCTAGCACACAAGCCGACCGAAACAAGATTATGTCTTCCCTTAATCAACTGGCTCGGACTTATGGGGAGTACTTAGACAACAGAAGCTTCAACGATCTGTGCCATTGGGCGCGCCGCTCAGAGAGTCCCACTTCACTCACTCAAGTCCGGGGGCAGGAGTCAAAGCCTAGTTCATCCCTGCCTCCTCCTGGACCCATCCGTAAGCGCTGGGCGCTCTTGGTAGGCATTGATAAATATCGAGAACAAGAATTTAAACCTCTCAAACATTGTGTCAGTGACGTACAAGCATTAGAGCCAACACTGACAAAATTAGGATACGAGGTTGTCTGTATGCACAGTAAGCTACGGACGACAGACTCGTTATTCCCACTTAGTACTAACATTGTGACGCAACTATCTCGACTTAGCCAAGCCACAGAATTAGACGACCTTTTGTGGGTGCATTTCTCCTGTCATGGCAAACGGGTACAGGAAAAACCAGTTCTGATTGCCTATGACACTCATCCAGACTTATACGAGAGGACTGCATTGCCAGTATCAGACATCAGGAAGGTGTGCAATAAAGTACGGCGGCTGGTGTTGACCCTGGATGCCTGTCATGTAGGCAGTGAAGTGGGTCGCAACCTGCCTGATCCTGAGTTCGTTCACAATGTTCACGAGTTAGCCGAGGGATTCGTGCTGATTGCTGCCAGTACTGCACGACAGGTCGCTCAAGAGTGGAAGGAATTGGGACATGGGGTGTTTACTCACTTCCTGCTAGAGGGACTGGAGGGTAAAGCAGACCGCCACGGCAATAAATATGTCACAGCGAAAGATCTGGAAAATTATGTGCTGGCTTCCCTGCGCGACTGGAGCATCCGCAACAAAAAGCCTCTTCAAGAATCAACTGCCAACACTGAAGGGTTGGGAGATATGATCCTGGCAGAGTACACCAAATTGTCAAATCAAATTGTTGACTGATTGTTTCATTTTGTATCAACTCTCTTCAGCAACGAGGCAGCAACGTTTTATAAGTAATTAGCTGTGTTGCTGGGTAGAACATAAAGAGTAAGAACATTAATGAAGGATTTGAAACTTGGTTATATTGTGCTATTTGCAGCGACATGGGGACTCTTGTTAACCGCTCCCATTAACGCTCAAGCTAAAGTAACGAGCGAGCCAACTCAACTTACTGTGACACGCGCAAGCGACACAACTAGAACATTGACGATATTCCTGCGTACTACTGACCCAATTACAAGTTTACAAGTCACTCCACTTGACCTCTACCGCACTGATGGTGTAGAGATTGTTCCTGCTACAGCAATTAAACCTGTCCAGCCAACAGTTCCAATCAAAGCCAATAGCTTGCTCACGATTCCAATTAAATTTGATCTAAGCTCTATACCCAGTGGGGAGTTTAACGGCAAATTGCTAGTTAGGTATCAGGATGACGAGTTGATTATACCGATAAGCTTAAGGATGAAGGATTCTTGGCAAAGACCATTAGCTGTGCTGGTGCTTGGAATCTTATTAGGTATGCTCCTCTCGTCCTATCGTAGCCAGGGTAGACCTAGAGATGAGGTTTTGGTGCGTGTGAGTCAACTTCGCACTCAAATACGAACTGATGAAGTTCTTAAGGAGCAGCCGAAGCAGCCATTCCGCAAAAGGATAGAAGAAGGATTGGTGGATGTGGAGGCAGCTCTTCAAGCTGAACAGTGGGACAAAGCACGGCAAGCTGTAGAACAGCAAGAGAATGTTTGGCTCAAATGGCGCAAGTATCGTTCTGAATGGCTTGAGCTACTAAGCCGTGGTGTTGATGAACTTCAGCACTCACTAGAAAGTATGCCTAAGTCATCAAATTACACTCAAACCGTTAGCCTTAACCTTGAAAGAGCTGTGAAAGATTCTCCTAGTCAGGACAATCCTGCTTTATTTCGTGACGAACTGGAAAGCCTAAGAAAACAGATCAATCACTATCTTGAACTCCAACACGATATAGGAGAACTCAAGGATCTGTGCAATCAGCTACCTGATGAGCCGGAAGAGCTGTCAGATAACCAGAAGAACCACGAGAGTAACATTGAGACTTGTCAACGTGAAGCGCAAAGATTGGAGCGAGAGATGAATGCTCTCTATCCCACTGATGAAAATGCCTATAAAGACTTAGAAGACAGAGTGAAGGTAGCTATTGATAAGCACAGAGAATTAGTCAAACCGGAGATTGCTACCAGAGAAGGAAGTACCCCGATTTCACAAGCACCTCCCACACCGCCAGTTGGCAACATGTCTGAGGAGGAACTTTTCAAAAAGAAGTTTTCCAAAAACTTATATCCAGGCGAACGCACTCGTTTGCGGTTGTTTAATTGGGCTAGTTATTTAGTTGCAGTTGTATTTCTGGCTGGAGCAGGTTTTAATCAACTCTATGTCTCCCAACCCACTTTTGGTGCAAACCCATGGAGCGACTACTTTACTCTGCTGGCTTGGGGCTTTGGCGCTGAAGCTACTCGTGAGTCTGTCACCAAAGTAGTACGTGACTGGGGATTGCCTGGTTTAAAATAAAGCGAATGATATTTATGCACTTAATAGTAATAAATTTTAATATTATAGTCAGTCTAAATAAGTCGTGAAATAGCATTGTCATATTCCCTAATGCTTAAAATTAGCTCAAAGACTTTTCATTGCTGGCTTGGAGATTGATGATGCCTGGCTTCTTGCCTTCAACCAAGTTTCACAAATCATTTAGACTCACTATAGCCCTCTTGTGTCAAACTGGGGTGAAACCTTGATTTTTCGTGGTCTGTAACAACATAAATTCGTCTAATTTTCCCAAAGTGACACAAGAGGGATAGATTTAAGGATGTTTATTTTTGAGATTCAGTAATTATAAACTTTAATTTTCTACGCTTTAATTCTCTAGAATTCTAAGGTTTCACTGACCTTTTCTACTACATTTCTTAGGTTTTCCGACAAGTCCATAATCTTACTTGCAACCTCAAGCCGATCTTCCTCATAGGTAAGCTCTTCCTTTCGTGGAATACGTTTATTTCTACTATTCTGAATATCATTCCGCCACCGATAGTAAGTGCCAAGTTTATTTCTTAGATTAATTGTTAAATGTTGCCTTCTAGTATTAGGTATTTCCTCTAATAGCTTAGACCAGTATGGTTGCTCAAGGTCACGTTTTTCCAACCATTTTTCTAATTTAATAAACAGTTCAAGTAACTCATCGATAGCCTCAGAGACTTCTTTAACCGTTTGAAGATTTGGTCGTGTTACAGAGTTGCCTATTACGCCTGTCGGCTTAGCCCAGCTTTCTAGTTTATCTGCGATTGCTTCCAACGATTGTAGTATACTCCTTAACTGATTTTCGGCTGCCCTTCCGCTAACTTGAATTACTTTACGTAGTTTTACAGCAAGGTCTGGGAAAGGGGCATTCTCGGCCATCTATGGCCTCATCAATTACTTAGATAGATATAAAAGAAGTATTAATCTTGAGAAACAGAAATAATTCTTAGCCTATAGCGAGTCCACTCAAATACCACACAATTCGTTAAAGGATTTTCCTAACTCCTCCAAGGCTACCCTATTCAGTCCTCTAAGAATCTCATAACGGTTAGCCCGAAGTCCTTCATAATCCCCATTTTTTTCTTTTTCATCAATATTTTCGAGCAGTCGCGCTTCATAGGTCAGCACATCAACAAGACGAGAATGATCATTTCCTAACTCATCTATCAGTTTTTTCACTCCTGCTTTATAGAGGGAAAAAATATCTACCTTAGCTAAGCTGGGAGATTCTTTTAGTAAGCTTGAATTTTCCTGTATATCAGGTTGGTAACTTCTTATGTCTATCAGGTTGTTTTCAGTCTGTTTTTCTAGCGCATCTGATGAGTTGAGCAATTGCTTCAGATGATTATTAAGATATTCACACTTGTGTTTGGCAGTCTCTTGGCATTTTTGAATATTAATAATATGTCGCCGGAACTCAGCTTCTTTTACATTAGGTAATAGATTTACAAAATGAGTGGTAACTCGAAAACATTCATCAAAACTTGCGTATGCATTATCAGCTAAAGTTCGTGCTTGATCTAGCCATTTAGTTTGATCAGTTGAGCATTTCATGTTTCTAAGTTCATTTTGTACCTCTTCAAGCAGCTTCGGTTCTTTATTTTTTCCAGCTAGAAGAACTGAGTTTATATAGCGTTTGCCATCTACTATTGCCGCTACTTGTGACAAATCCTCAAGTGCTTGCTGCACCTTGATTTGTAGTTGACGAATATCTTCGTTCATAAGTGGCAACTCTACCGCCCAGGCTGGCGGAAAGGTAAGAGGTGGTAGTGAAATAACTTTATTGTCCTGCATAACCGAAAAAGGCTTTAATATAAGGATGTAACTCATTGAAAAGCCAGTTAAATTTTGGTAAAGCTAAATAGCAGAGTTGAGTCTTTTTGTAATACAAATATTCTACTTTAGAGGTCAACTGTTATTCGCTTTAACTGAAACTAGCCTCCCTATAAGAGAATATTTTTTACCATAACTTAACATATATAGCCTGATAGCTTGTGAGTCATAACTTAGGTGCTTGGTTACAAAGGCTTTACTTACGCCAAATCAATATGTTTAAATTATTGAGTAATTCCTATTTCGGCAAGCTGTAACCTAACTTCAGTAGAGCATTGCAGAACTTAATTTCGGATACTGTTGGTACGGCAAACCTTGTGAGCGTGTTAGCTGTTGCAGAACTGCGTCCTGCCTAGCTATCCGGTAGAGAACGGTTCGAGAATTTCTACCGCTTTATATTGGGCAAGGGAGTATTTACTCTTGAGAACTTGACCGGGAATGGCGATCTCTTCTTGTAAGGTAGGAGCGCCCCAGATTTGTGTTCAAAAGAGCCAGTTTTTCAAAAAAAATCAAAACCTACAATTATATTTCTGTCAATAGGCAAGTCATAATTCGTTAAAAATTTACTTTCAGTGAGGGGTGAAAACGCAACAAATCCACCCCATGACATCTTTTCCTACTTCCACCTCCACCACCCTTAGTGACCTCAAGCATCGCATTCAAGCGCTGGAACAGCAAGTCAGCCAACTGCTTCAACTCACTCAAACTCTGGCTGAAAGAATAAGCCAGCTAGACTGCCAAGTTTCTCCTAATCAAAACCTAAATCATCACTTGGAAGGCTTTGTGCCGCAGTCGGAACTTGAGCCGAATAAGCCTGATGCTCTGGACTTGGCAGAGTCAGAAAACCTAGAAATTGCCTACCAACGTGCCGAAGACCTCAAATACTACTACCACGAAAACCCTTGGTAAGCCTTTTTCAGCTACCTCATTTCGAGAGATTATTTAATCCCCAAGTTCATAGCGCTTCTGCTTGGGGTGAAAGCTCAACTCTCCAACAGAAAAGACATCTGAATTATGGCTAAAACAAGAACCAATTCCCTTGAAGACAAAATCCGCATTGCTCGTGACAAGCTCGTCAGAGCTGCACGCGCCGCTTTGATGGAAGCGACACCGATTCAAGCACTCGAAGCTTGGCTCTTGGTGAAAGGACAAGAACTCGAGCGCAACATCCCCTCTCTGACTCCTGAGCAAAAGCAGTCTTTACTGCAAAACCTGGCGCGAGAGTTAGGTGCAGACATCATCAAGACTGAAGGTTCGGAACTAAACCATGAGCAAGCGTTGAGCGAGTCCGATTTTGTCCCCCCGAATTCCCAAACGCCCGCAGCCACTCCAGAGCCTTCAAAGCAACCAGAAAACTTGCCAGATGAAGCACCCAGTGTTGAAGAACTGCCTGAAAACGCTCTTGTTGTTGGGCGTCGTGTAAGAACTGCTGTCTCGCCAAAATAGCACAGCGACTCCATCACACCCTTCTCACCGACTCCACAGCCCTGACACCCTGCTCTGTAGGGCTGTAGGAATTCGTTATCAACTGACACTCACTCGCATTCCTTCACCATGACTACGACAAAAAATAGCAACACACACTCACCCTTAGCTGACATCAATCAGATGAGTTTAGCCCTCCTCTCTACCACCGCCGCCGAACTTTGGGAGCAACTGAATGCCGTTGAAATAGAAGAAGAAACTGACTCCCAAAATCCAGTAGCTGCACAAGCACTGGAAGAACAAGTTAGTCAAATTATTAACCGTCTATTCGAGTTGCAAGGAGCAATTGAAGATAAAGTCGATGCAATAGCTTATGTGGCAGAGCTGTACAAAACTGACATTGCAACCGACGAGTTTCGTCTGAAGCAGCTATGCGCTTTGCACGAGCGCATTATCGAGATTAAGAAAAACAAGTTTGAGGCGTTCAAACGCCATCTAGTTTTTCTACATCAAACCAAGATTCTCAATGCTAAACTTCTAGGCAAGCACCGAAAGATTGAGTTCCGCAATAACCCTCCTAAAGTTACAATTCTCAAGAACCCGAACTCTGATGATTTTCCCGCCGAGTATTTAGCGGTCAAGTTCAGCGCCAATACCCAAGCCATTCTTGAAGATTGGAAAGCGGGAGAAGATGTGTCAGATGTAGCACAGATTACCGTTGGCACTCATGTTCGCTTCAGTGCTACTACTGGCTCCACTTCAAGGGCAAAACGTTCTTAATTCCTGATTTCTACTTTCCCAGCTCAATACTCATGACAAATGATGCCCAGCCCTCTTTGGGGGTTGGGTGCAATTTTAAGTTTAAGGAGCCACCATGACTCACGAATTACTGACAACAGAACTCAAGGGAATAGGCAGCAAAATTACTGAATTGCTGCGACATATTCAAGCGATGAAGCAGCACACTCTGCCCATCCCCAATAATTACAAACACAGAGAAGACTGCCAGGGCATTCACTGGGAAGTCAAGTGCATCGGCTGTGCCAAGGGCTGGGTAGCTGAAACTAAACGGGAGAAGGAAGAACTAACCCAAGCTGTTGAGCAATTTGTAGGGCAAATAGCTCACTTGGATGAGCAGTACCAGACGCTCAGTATCCTCTCGCAAGAGCTCACTTCAGCCTCTCTTGCTGTTGTCTCTTTACTGCCTGCTGTGGAAGCCGAATCTCTGCAAAAAGCGATCTGCGCTTTGCAGCAGCGCTTCGCTATCGCTCCTCTCGAACAGTTATTGCGTGTAAGTGAATCTTCTCCAACGGAATCTGATGCAGAACCTAACTCGGAGTCAAATCTTGAGAACAATACCATCGCGACTACCACAGAACCTACCCCATCATCTGAATCAGCTTCAATCGCTGTCGTTGAACTGACTGAAGAAACCCAGGCAGAGGAGGCAGAGGTGATAACGGCTAACGGTTCTCCTGATGCTCCAGAAAATACACCAGAGAACAACGGCAACGACTCCGTTATCGAAGCCGTGATTCCCCAATCCACCTCCAATGGCTCGAAACCAACTCCTGATAAGAAGGACACCAAAGGTAAAAAATCATCCCCACAAAAAGCATGACTACTACCAATAACCAAACCGAAAAAATCCGCGCTCTTAACGACCAATTTCGCTCCGACTTTGACCCAAACTTGGGGAGGGTAATTCTGACGACTGGAGTGCAAACTCTCTCTAGCGCTCAACTTCAGCAACTTCTAAAAGCTGTCAAAGAGTTCAGCGATTTCAACTCAGAGAATAATCCATATCTTGAAAACGATATGGGGAGGATTGAGCTATTTGACTCTGCATTTTTCTGGAAAATCGACTATTTAGAGCGTCAGCGCTGGCAACAAAATATTGGTTCTGATGACCCAGCTGATGTTCAAAAAACTCTAAGAGTCATGACGATTATGTTCACTTCTGAATATTGAGCCTAGAACCTTTACTTCCTCACAGTAATCAGTGGCTTAGTCAATGAATTGAGCCACTTTTCCTTTTTGATAGGTGGCGAAGTTAATAAATTTAATGCTTTGCTTCTGGGTGAATCAACAGGCTAATCAACTCATCTATGCAAATTCAACATCGAACCACTATCACTCTTAACCCAAACAGTAGTCTGTACATTTGGGAAAACGAAACGCACACCTGCCTTCACCTCAGTGGAGGGATAAACAATCACCACCTCAATATTGAATTCACTCCAGCTCAAATCCCCCAACTTGAAGAACTACTCACTAAACTCAGGCAGCTTCAAGTTCGTCATTGCAGCTCTCAAATCTCACAACTTCAAGAAACTCTCCAGAGCTTGGAACCCTCAATTCCTAACAACTCACAAAACAACGGTCATGAGGTTAACACTAGCGAGTCAGAATCTCATCAACTCGAAAAAGCTATTTCTTCCTAGCCTACGTCAAATCTGACTTCAGGCTTGGGTGAAATAAAACGTCACGCATCCCAACCAATACTCTTGCTAATTGGTATAAAAAAGCAATAAAACTTTAATTTTATTGCCAAGAAAGCAAGGGTGAAATCAATTCACATTCAAACACACTTGATTATGCCACAAACCATTGAATTTACGGTGGCTACTTTTCCCTCAGTTATCCTGCGAGAAGACTTAACAGAAACGTGGAACGACATCGGAATTAATTTGTTGCCACCTGGGGAAGCCGAACCCTTGCTGATGTTTTTAGACCAACTTGGTGCAACCTCTAAACCCGACTTTAACCCCAACAGAATCCTCTTAGTCAAGGCAGCTAATGGTGTTAGCCAAACGGTGTACGGACCCGCTATTTTTCAGGATGGAGAGAACATTATTCTCAAAGTCGGTGATAACATTTTGCCCATGCAACAAAAGGGGGCATTGTTCACAATTGGCAAGCTTAAAGGCAAAGTCTCTGTGACTGAAGAAAAGGATAAAGACGGCAAACCTTATCCCAAAGCCACTTGTTCCTTAGTCTCGCCAGAGCGGAACGTCTTCAAAGTTGGCGTTCAGCTTGCCACTAAGGAACTCGGACTGACGACGGCGGATGTGGAAGCGGTTCTGATTAACGAAGAACCCATCCGCCCCCTGCTGTCCTATCCTCCCACTGTCGCTCTCAAAATGCAGGAGTTGGGAGTAGGGGAGTATCAGGTTGCGGGTATCTCCGAATCAGAGGGAGATTATGGCATCAGCTACAAGTTACATCTATCTGATGGTCGTGCCGTTTGGGGACGGGGGAATGTGAACATTCTGCTGGAATCCGGGTGGCGTCCTAACTGGGAAAAACCTCTGACACTGATTGTCAGCCGCATCGAGAAGCTGGGAGAAGACAAATTCAGTGTGGACTGTGCTCTGCGAGAACGCCTGCCACTTCTACCACCAGGGGCGAACGGTCACACCAATTCTAAAGCCGCATCGCCGAATACTGTTGAGGTGGAAGCACAAGTTGTGACGGAAACAGAGGAATCAGAGGAGGAAGCCTTAGAAAACTTGCACTACTAGCAGTCTGTCGGAGAAAGAATTATTGCTGATGAAAGGGACAAGAGAGACAAGGAAGACAAGGGAGACAAGGGGGATTATTGTGTCTAGATGCTGGTAGAACGGCTCCAAGAGTTTCTCTGACAGGTTGCTAGAACTGTCACTACTCCCTAACTCCTCACTGTATAAGCCTGGGCGCTAGCTTGGGCTTTTTTTTGCTCTCATCTCAGTTGAGTAGAAAGACAAAATCGCTATTCGCGTTGGGTGGCAAGCTAGGAAACTACTAATGACACAATCCGACAACATACCTAACAATACATCCAGCCACCAGCCTGACTACACCGCACTGCTGCAAGCAACTTTAGGAGAAATCCCAACGCTTCCTGAATGGTTAGCCGTTGGGCAATCGGTGTACTCTTTGGAGCGCGGTTTTGGGGAAGTCGTTGGCTGTTTGGGAAGGCGACTGATTATCCAGTTTGAGAAGTCCTCACAACCCATTTTCCTCCCAAATTGGCCGCTAGCCGTAGAGCAAAAGCACTTAATTAAAGCCTCCGATGCTCCGGCACCTGAACCAATTCCAGAGATTGAGCAGATGGGCGTGCCAACCTTTCGGAAGTTTGCCACTGAGGTAGCAGATAGCTTAGTCGCTGTTGATGTGATGCCCCCAGCTAAAGGAGAACTACACCCTCTGCCAACAGACCTGCCAGATGCTTTGTTGAATGCCTTACAACACTCCGGCATCCAGCAGATTTATTCCCATCAACTTGAGGCATTGATGGCACTGCGCTCTGGCAAAGACATCTGTCTGGTTACTGCCACGAGTTCGGGGAAGACGCTTTCGTTTAGTATCCCAATTCTGGAATCCTGTCTCAACAACCCAAACATCTGTGTCTTAATGTTATACCCCCTCAAGGCTTTGGCTGTTGACCAGATGGAAAAGTTGGCAACTCTTAACGCCGCTCTACCTCCTGAGAAGCGGCTGAAGATTGGACTGATTACTGGAGACACCCCGATTAGTGAACGGAAGCAGCTATTTAGTGACACCCCTCCACAAATCTTGGGGCTTAGTCCCGACCTGTTGCACTATCAGCTTTACAGCGTGCGGATGGCTGATGGAGAGCCGTTCCGGGAGTTTTTGCGACGCCTGC
The DNA here is from genome assembly GCF_000317515.1 of Allocoleopsis franciscana PCC 7113. Classification (GTDB taxonomy): domain Bacteria; phylum Cyanobacteriota; class Cyanobacteriia; order Cyanobacteriales; family Coleofasciculaceae; genus Allocoleopsis; species Allocoleopsis franciscana. Next base: position 83,489 of record NC_019739.1, read on the forward strand.
GTTATGTTGTCGTGGATGAGTCCCATACCTACCTGGGTGCTTTTGGTGCTGGAGTAACCAATCTCTTCCGGCGCTTGCGAGTGGCTGTAGACCGCGTATCTGGGGATAGTTCTCTGTTGCAGTGGGTGTTTGCTAGTGCCACGATTGGGAATCCAAACGAGATGGCATTGCGCTTGAGCGGACGAGAAGCGACGCCAGAGCGCTTGGTGCTGATTGATAAGAGCGGGGCGGCGAGTGCGGGACGAACGTTACTGCATCTCAAGCCTAGTAATAGCGCTAACCCTGATGCGGCTAAAATTATCCTTTCGTTACTGGATAAGGACTTATCGGGCATCTGCTTCTGTAACAGCCGTAGTGCTGTCAAAAGCTTGCTCTCACTGATTAAACAGGAAGCGATTCGGCAAGGCTGCGGGTATCTGTCTGATTCTGTGGCTGTGTTTTATGGAAGCTTGAAAAGCGATCGCCGTCAAGATATCATTCGTCAACTACAACGGGGTCAAGTTCGCTTCATCCTGTCAACCTCGGCGTTGGAGGCAGGGCTGGATTTGCCGGAACTCGACTGCTGCCTTATCCGGGGATGGCCGGGAAGCCTCATGAGCTTTCGCCAACGCATTGGTCGAGCAGGGCGGCGCAGTCCGGGGTTAGCGATTTTTCTGCCCGTTGCTCAAAGCCCCCTTGACAACTATTACAGCAACAATCCCCAAATTTTGCTGCATGGAGAGGCAGAAACCGTTTCCATGAACCCCGATTATCCGGTGCTGCTAGGCAAGCATCTGATGGCGTGCTGTGTTGAGAGCGGTGTGCCGTTGCACCGACTGAGTGAGTATTTTGGAGAGCGTGCGGGAGTTATTGCTGATGCGCTGATTGAGCAAGGGCAGCTTTGTGTGAGTCGTCACGGGCAGTTGTGGGGAAGGGGATATCCTCACAAACAGATTAGTTTACGTGGTAGCCGCACCCAAACCATCCAATTGATTGATAGCAGCACGGGAGAGGAGTTTGAAGAAATGAGTTTGGACATGGCACAGCGAGAGGTGTATGCAGGTGCCATTTACACGGCGCAGTCAGTGGATGGTGAGATTTGTAAGTTCCAGTCGAAAAACCTGGACGTTGAAGGGTTACGAGCAAGTCTAATCCCTATTGACCCGGAGAGCAATGCGTTTACTATTGCACAGACTGATTTAGATATTCAGTTGCTCGACCTGTTAGCAGAACCCAAAACTCTCAACCTCTCAATTGCTCAGGGGCAATTATCCCTGACTTTAGGTTGGGGAAAGATTACTTCCTCGGTGACGGGCTATAAACTCTGCGTTAAGCAGTACGCACCGACTTGTGTGAATCGCTCTTGTCGCCAGTACCATCAACCGCTTTCTGGTAAATCTTGTAGTGTCTGTGGACAGCGGCTCAAGTCAATGGAGTTAGTTACGGTGATTGATGAGGTTGAATTTGAAGAGCCATTGCAGATTCAGTATCAAGCCCCAATTGTTAAGGTAGAAGCGAATTCGGCAGCCGTCGTTGCCATGATTGAAAGAGTTCGACAGCTTAAAGAGCAGGTGCGTTCTGCTGCTGATGTCATTCCTCCCCTGTATGCATCCCTGTGGGAAAGTTCGCCAGAGTTTATTGCTCTGCACAGTATGGGGCATCAGATTATTTTTACTGTGCCTTTGGTTGTTCTTAGCTCTAGCTCTGATTTGAACTACGTTGTAGTTAAAGAGCAGGGAGATGAAACTGTTGGTTACTTTTATGATGCTTGTGAGGGGGGAAATGGTGCGAGTGAAGCGATTTTCCATCAATTTAGCAAGTTTTCTCAGAAGGCTTACACTTTAGCGATCGCGTGTGATTGTGAGGCGGGTTGTCCTAAGTGTTTGCATCAACATGGTTGTCCACAGACTAACACGGGACTGAATAAGCAGATTGGGTTGTTTTTGTTAGAGGCGATTAACCGGGGCAGTCAGGATACTGTAGAAGACAGCTAACAGTCCTTCTAACATTTTTGCTGTGATAGAAAGGCTCATACAGCGCCTGTATGTCTTCTTTGTAGGACTGGTTCAGATGTTGGAGTATGGCTTTCGTGCTGGATGTGACGCTGCCCAAGCTCGACGGTATAAGCTTTTGTCAACGGTTGCGCTCGCGCAACTCTACCCTTCCTGGGATGGAGGAAACAGTCAAGTCCCACAAATGTACTAAATTCCTGAAAAAGCTTTTCCTTTAATGGTTTAAGCGATTACTATAGCCCACTAAGGGGTGAAAGACATCACTTTTAGCAACTCTTAGTCGAGTATCATATGTCTTCATTCAACTAGCTCAATAGACTGGAGTATGGATTTACCGCCATTATTTACGTCCAATCTGGAGCTATGGCGTACCAAAGCTAGAAAGCAATGGCTCCAGAATGCAATGCCTGCTGCTCAGCTACATCCCAAAATTCCAGCTCAGTTACCCGATTATTTTCTGGATCGTTACGCCTATAGATTGTTCAGATCATTTTCCGCCAATAGAGCATCTTCTTACGAAGTTCGGATTCCAGACTTCGATCTTATCGCCGAGAGCCAATCATGGAGTTCACGTCTCGAAAAGGTATTGTCAGGTGTTCCAGCACTGAATATACCACCTCCCTCTCTTAAAGATAGAATTCCTGAACTGCCATTGATTGATGAACTTTTAGCCAAATGGCGTCAGTACCTAGAAGAATTTGGAGTTGATGTTCCTCCGATGTACTATCGGAATCCAGCAGGAACATATTGGATTGATTTTTTTCAACGCTCGGCTCACTTTCCCAAATTGCCAGCAATTCGCAGTCCATCTTTTTATGAAAGATTAAGTCCAAGGCAACAGGAATTTGTTTTAAATAAGCATGGACGTGAAGGAATAATTGCATTATACGTTTTCTTGCAGCAAACTCACGAGGAAACTCATTTGCTACAAAAAGGAGAACCTATGCTATGTGAAGTTATACTCGCATGGCTATGGTGTAACTTTTTAGGAGAAAACAATTTATGGTACTGGCAGAAAAACGATGATAACGGCATTAGCTTTAATTTAGAAAAACCTTGGGCATCAAGGATTTTCCTAAGTAGAGCAGATGTTAGATGCTTGTTTAAAGATACGTTTTTGGGAACCAAAGCTGTATTTGGTAATAGACAGATATACGATGATTTATGCTTGATTGCTTGGCTATTTGATTCAAAGGTAGTTTGCTATGCAGACTACTTGGAAATTGTAACAAGTTACTTTGAAAATCGCGATAATGGAGTGTGGCTGTCACGCCAATGTAGCAGGCTATCCGAGTTTTTTGCAAAATAAAATAATGAATAAAATATATACCGAACAAGCGAAAATTAGCCTGATTATACCAACTAGAAAACGAGTAGAGATGTTACAAAATTTATTGGATAGTTTGAGAGAACATAAATGGTTGATGAGAGATGATGTTGAAGTCTTAGTCGTTGATAATGCGTCAGATAAATCAACGGCTAGAGACTTATGCTCTTGCTATAACTCGGTCAAATATCTATATGTTGCGGAGCCAGGTCAAAGAAATGCACTAAACTACGGAATCAGAAAAGCCTCTGGTGAATTATTGGCTTTCGTTGATGATGATGTTGTTGTCATCAGTGAAGATTGGTTGTATCGAATGGCTAAACATTTTTCAGAACATTCTAATCTCGGTTATGTTTCTGGAAACGTTAAAGCCTTAGAAACGGCAAGCCGCGCTCAGGAAATTTGGGAAAAGGGAGGGGGATTAAGTAAAGGACAGACTTCTGTTTACTGGTCAAACAAGGAAGTTGTGAATAATTACAGGTGGAGACCTTTACCGCTGGCTAGGATATGTGTTGGGGCTAACTCGATGATACCTAGATCGGTTTTTCGTAAAGTTGGTTTGTTTATCCCTCTTTTCGATCCAGGTGCGCCAATTCCTCATGGCGGCTCTTTGGAGATGGGATATCGAATTATCAAAGCTGGTTATGACCTTTTTTATGATTCTGAAGCTATAGTGTTACATCATCATCCGACAACTGAAAGTGAGCTGCAAAAGAAATTATTTATATATGGTGTTGGAGATACAGCAATTCAAGCCTACTTTTTCTGGCGATATAGAGACTATAGAGGTATCTGGTGGGCTTTAGGTGGATATCAATTTTATAGAATTTACAGTTACGTTATGGGGCAATATAACTTCCCTTTTTTATACGTGTTTTGGCAAATGATCGGTGGTTGTTACGGGACATTTTTGCTGTTTTTCAGGCTGGCTTATAAAGACTCTGCTAAATTTTTTAAAATTCCTTTGCTTAGTGAAATTCAAGATTAACTGTTGGAGTTGTTATAAATTTGCGGGGGATTAAAATATGTCAGAATACTTGCTCTCTATATATTTTGGATACCACGACTCATGCATAACTATTGCTAACGATGAATCTATACTTTTGCATTTGCAGGCTGAGAGAGTTTTTAGGAAGAAAAGAATGCAAGCTGACCTCAAGCAAATGCTTGATTTAATTAGCCTGGGACTCAATTATTTGAATTTAGATATAAAAGATATAACCGAAGTTTACTTAGCAAAATGGAATAATTTATTTTTTACAGAAAGACAGATTGAAATTAATGGGAAAATTTTTGAGCCAATTATGACTTCACATCATCTTAATCATATTGGCTGCGGATTTCCATCAAACTTCGATAAATCGCTAATTGTCTGCGCTGACGGGGGGTCAGAAGATGTAGTAAGTGCAATCTATATAAAAGAAGGGAATAAGGTAAATCTTCTTGAAAATCTAAGTAATTCCGTTTTAAATGGAAGGTTTTATGGCACGATTACTCAATTAGTTATTGATCCAAGCTTTTCAAAAGCTCATATGGAATACCCTGGAAAGACAATGGGGTTAGCAGCGTTTGGTAAATGGTCTTCAGAGTTATATGAGCTAATTTTATCTAACCTATCTTTACTGAATCAGCTTTACTACAATGGGTGCGATACTCTGAGAAAAATATTTTCAATTTCAGAAGATTACACCAATTATGCATTCGATTGGAGAAGAATAAATCTAGCTTATACTGCTCAAAAATTCTGGGAAGATGAATGGATAAGAAAGCTGAGTGAATACTCTTATTTATCAGAAAATATAATTTTGACCGGAGGATGCGCTCTTAATGTATCTCTAAACTCAAAAATTCTGACTAGCGGGCTTTTTCGCCAACTATATGTGCCACCCGTATGCAATGACAGTGGACAATCACTTGGGGCGCTTCTATATCACCATCCAAATTTAAAGTGTAACTATCCATACTTGGGTCGGGGTTTTGGAGAATTAGAAGAAGCACCAGGACAGCTAGTTGATGACTTACTAAATCACAAAATTGTGTGTTGGTATCAGGGTTGTAGTGAAATAGGGGCACGCGCACTTGGACACCGAAGTATTCTTGGCTTGCCTGATTCAGTTAGTATGAGGCGAAAAATTAATGAACAAGTAAAGAAACGTGAGTTTTATCGTCCTGTTGCACCAATTGTCACTGAATCCGATGTAAAAAAGTTTTTTGATTTTGACCACTGTTCACCTTACATGGTAATAGCTCCAAAAGTAAAAGATACATTATGGAAAGTTGCTCCAGCAATTGTTCATGTAGACAATACCAGTCGTCTCCAGACTCTAGCTAAAGAAGTAAATTCCCCTCTTTACAATGTTTTGAAAACAATTGGTGAAGTTACAGGTACACCTATTTTGATGAACACATCTTTTAATAGTGTGGGTGAACCTATAGTAGATACACCGGAAGATGCTAAACATGCTTTTAATAAACTGAATGCTGATGTACTCTACATAAATGGTAAAAGATATGAAAAATGATAGTAATAAAGCCAGGATTTATCATTTAGCTTTTGATCTATGGAATACTACTGCTTACTCTCTGGAGAGAGACCCTTTAATAGATTTGATAGATATATTGAGGTTTTCCTCATCATTAGAAATCGCCGATATTCAAGCTTTAATTCAAACTAGAGAGTTTATATCTTCAAGACCATTTGCGGAAATATGTGATTTGCTAGAAGTTCCGTACTGCTATAAGCATGAAGGAAAGTTTAGAGATTTGATTGAGAGTGAAAGAAAAGGATTCAAGCTATTTCAAGATACTCTACCTGTTTTGAAAACTGCAAGAGAAATTGGTTTAACGGTTAGTCTTGTTTCAAATTTATGGAACTTTTGTCTTCCTGTGGTGCAAGAGGTATTCTTTTCTCAGTTTCAATTTGATCACGTATTCTTTTCATTTGACATTGGTTCAATAAAGCCAAGCATTACATTTTTTAAGGCAATTGAATCTGTTGGTATAAGTCTTTCAGAAACGCTTGTTGTTGGCGATTCATTACACTCTGATATTTTAGGAGCTATTAACGCTGGATCTAAGGCAATATGGTTAAAGCGAGATGGTAGCTGTAGCTCACCTGTAGTTAGCGAACCTTTTTATAGTGATAGATACCTTGGGTCGATAACTAATCTTTATCAAGCTCTTGAAGTTGTCCAAAAAGATTTAATTAATTAGTTTAGTCTCTCTAACTAAAGTAGTTTTTAGATTTTGGGGTAGATGTAATGACAACGTTTTTATTAAGAAATTGAAGAACATAGTAGTGCCAAGGTGGGATAGACCATATTAATCTCATAACCAAATAGCATAAGAAATACTTTGTCATCCAAGACCAAAGATTAGGTAACACAGTATTTACTTTAGGTTTAGCAAAGTCATGAAGCTGTTGATAGGCATAAAACAGTAAGAAGTGGCGAAATAAGGTTACGATTACCAAGATTAAGATATAGGCTAGGTAATAGTTTGATTTTTTAATTATGGCTAAAATTAAAATTGATATAGCAGCTATTAAACAGAGAGGAGTTATTAAAAACCATCTAAGGTTATTAACGAAAGATAATAGGGCATTAGTGTATACCCTCAATGTTGGTTTAACATTATTCAGCTCCTGAATGTATAAATTACATCCATTGTACCAACGTAATCCCTGCATATACATATCAAAGATTTTGGAAGGGGATGGAGATGTATCAGGAATAGGAATAGATACTATTGGAATATTTCTGTAGGAAAGTGCAAATCCTAAACTAGAGTCACAACTAGGAGGCGAAAACCCCCCTGCGTGTTTGAGAGCAGAAAACTTAATGTGTTCTCCATGCCCAGTTAAATGAATTGCCATTCTCAGAGGATTGAAATTTTCAGTTCTAAAATATGACGTGATTTCCGCCGTATAATGATAATTGAGGCTATGTATATTTCTAGATGTAGCAATTATTTCAACTGAAATGTTTCCTTCTTTGAGGGGATAATAGGGAGATTGCTGGAAAGCTATCATCTGCTCTTGATTAATATTGTTCAAAACTAAATAGTTAGATAGAAATTGAAAAGCTCTAGCGTCGGGAACTGAATCACAGTCATAGACAGATACAAAATCACAATCTCTTAGAGCGGAATCAATCCAATCAAGAGCAAAATTAAGCTGTTCTGACTTCAATGATTTTATCCTTGTGCTTATCAAGTGAATAAAATTTTCTCTATTTTCAAGACTACTTAATGCTTCTTTAACTATTGCCGATGTCGGTTGATCTGAGTAGTGTGTAATAAAAATTATTTTTAGATTTTGGATTTCCTTAAGTTCGCTATAAAATCTGTTAACGGTTGTTTTGGCTAGTTCTGTCTCTTTAAAAAGTGGAACTAAAACCCAAAAATTTACATTTGCTTGAGCTGAAACTTCTAGCCAATTATTTAATGTATGAAATCTCTGACTCTGCCTTATTAAATTACGCTGAATATAGAAGATACAGATTGAAAGATGAATAACTGCTAAGAAAACTATAGCTAATAACAGTAACATTTTTAGTCAAAATCTCGTAATGTTAGAAAGTCAAGCAGTTAGACGATCGCGCATTGGGTGAATCAATCCATATTCACTGATTACTGCAAAACATGACAACCACCAGCACTAAAACCAAAGAGAAAGTAGCTACACCTACCCTTAACCCCACTTCTCCCACCTCCTCAACCCCTCCCGTTACGTCCGACTCCAAACTCAACCCTGATACCACTGAACCCACACCCCAGACTAGCTTCAAAGCAACCCTCCACCCCTACACCCTTGCTGAGAAACTCGCACTGGTGATGAAGGCAATCCCCAAGAAAAATCCTTCGCATCCCATCTTCCTCAATCTGCTCGTTGAAGCCGATAAAAAGACTCAGACCTTAAAGCTAACAGCATTTGATTTAAGAACCTGCATCACCACCCGCTGTCCTGCCACTGTGGAGCAAGCGGGAACGTGGACAGTGAGCGCCAAATTACTAGAGAGTATGGTCAAAACCTTGTCAGAAGAACCCATTACCCTAGCAGTAAACCCAACTAGCCAACAAGTTGAGTTGATTTCAAACTTGAGCATATACCACCTACCAGGGCGATCGCCTTCCGATTACCCAGCACTCCCTCTCTTACCTGCCGTCAGTCCTTTAACCCTCCCAGCTTCCGCATTCATCAGCGGACTAAGCGTACTAATCGCCGCCTCCAAGGACGAGAAGAAGCCAATTCTCAATGGTGCGAATTTCCGCCTTGAAGAAAAACTCTTTTCAATTGCCGCAACCGACGGGCATCGCTTAGCGGCTTATTCCCATAAACTTACCTCACCCGTCCTCCCGCAATCCTCTCAACCCTCCAAAACATCCGACACGAAGAGCGAGAAAGCATTTCAACCGATAGAACTGACTATTCCGACCAAGGACTTGCGCGATTTAGAGCAAATTATTGACTCAGAAGCAGTGGAAACCGTGAGCCTATACTACGACATCTCACAGCAGAAAGGCTCAGGCAGTGTTGTCGCCTTGGAAATCGGTAACCGAGAAACTACGGTTATCGCACGACTGCTGGACGGCACTTATCCGAACTGGCCTGATTTGCTCCCACGTACTTTTGAGCGTACTTTCACTCTCAACCGCCATGCCTTCTTCAATGCAATGGAGCGCATCAGCATCTTAGCAGAGCAATCACAAGACCCGGAAAAGACTGTAGAAGTTGATATTGACGTAGCTCATAAAGAAATGCGCCTCAAGGTAGACACCCCGACAGCCGGTTCTGGAAGAGAAGCCGTTGGCATTGAGCGCATTAAAGGAGATGACATCTCTATCGCTTTCAACGCCAAATTTCTGCTTGATGGACTCAAAGCGATCGCCAGCGAACAAGTTCAATTACGCATCAACAGCAACTCAACACCTGTTGTTCTGGAGTCTGTAGGGAATCTGAGGTTCAGATATCTCATTATGCCAATTTTGGTTTCCCAACCCCAGAACTGAGCGATCAGAAAGCAACTTAACTCAGAGGTTGGACAAATTCACCAGCTTCTGAGTCCAAAATGCTTTGGACACTTTCTGCTTGGGTGAAACCGAGATAAAGAAACCCATGTACAAAACTCCCAACACTAATCTTACCTGGTCTACCCTCTCCGACTGGTGGCAATGCGTGCAAATACTGGAGAAGCGCTTCATACGTCCTTCCTCTCGTATCAGAAATCAAGCGACGGCTCACCTCACTGCTTTACTGACCACTGACTTAATCGAACAGGAGCAAGATTTAGAGCAGCTCAAAGAACTCCTAGAGTTCTTCAAAGACAAGAAAGCGCAAAATCGCGGATTTCATTTGCCTGCGAAAGGAAAAACAAGTGATGAACATCCCATCATGCAACTGATTAATCGCTTGCACAATCAACAGCAACGCGTCGAGCAGTTGGCATCCACTAGCGTTGGAGTGGAGGGAGAAACGTCTTCCCAAGTGGAAGCTACCTCAAAGGCAGAAAATGAAAGCTCTCAAGTCGAGTTAGACCCCAACAACGAACAGACTCAACAGACAGCACCAAGCTCAGACAGCACTCAAGCATCGGTAGAAGAGGAAGCACAGCAGGCTCAGACCAATGCTGTTGACCCCTATGACTATCGAGCTAACACAATAGACATCTCCGAAAATAGCCAAAAGCAGTCTCTGACTGCTTTTGAAGTATTTAACGCAGCCGGGTAATTTGAACCATTTCAACGTTTTTATTAGGGCTACAGCTAATTCAAATCAATAATTATCCCAAATATATCTATTTTTTATCTAAAATGTTTATCGATTTAGTCGCAGACTGAGCTATTTATAAATAACGTCCCAATCCTTAATCTGACTAATCCACACACTAGAAGAATTATTCTCTGATAACTCTTGGCTCTTAGGCGAAACCTTTCTTGGGCTACACGGAAAATCTTTAGTAATCTAATTACGTGTTCAACAAATATTCTCTCACTCGCTTTCTCTCGATTTTTTTGTTTTTCTTCTTGGCTTAATTCCCTGGCTCTCGGCTTTTTTTGAGGAGTTTCTATTTGGACTTCTCCTATATAGCCTTTATCTCCTTTGAATTTTTGTGTTGGAGCTAACTTGGATTGACCTTCTCTCCAAATATTTATGTCGCTAGTCGGCCCTGGCTTTCCCACTATAACATCTACAATCTCTTGTCCATTTGGTGTGACAATTAATTGATTTTTCAAAGTATGGTTTTTCTTTTTGCCTGAATAAAACTTTTTTTGTTCTTGATAGTCCTTGGGTCTCGGTATTGGCTGTTCACAGCTATCCACTATTAACTCCAACTCGGCGAGAATTTCTTGCACCCATTTATACTCACCGGGATTTTTTTTTACTTGTTCCAGCAGACTAGCAGGCAGCAATTCCCTCAATAGCTCTGACCAGTAGTGAAATATGTCATTCGCTGTTGATTCACTAACTCCGAACTGGACTCCTAGCATCTGGAATGTTGGCTCCGGGTGTAGATATACCAAAGTTAATATTATTTGGTCTTTGACTGATAGTTTTGGTCTTCTACCTCCTCCTGCCTTGTTTATCCTTACTTTTCTTTGCTCAATCTCGATATCTTTCTGTTGATGTAATAATTCAGCGGCAGCTATTAATTGCTGTAACTGTTCGTACTCTAGTCCAATTAATCGTTTACTTTCTTGTTGATTTTTTTCAAGGTACTCTGGTATATTACTCATTTTACTGTAAAAATTAAAAAGTAAATTATAATATTACCACTTTATTTTCGGTTTTTAATTATATTTCGGAGATGTCTATTATACATGGCAACATCAACGGCTACTGGAGATGTACGCTCTTGGAGTTGGGGACATCACGATGATTGACAAGACTAACCCCAACCTGAAGCAGCTTCAATCTATACATCGGAAACTGCGAAAGTACATTGTCGAGCAACTTGACGTTCTGTTACTAGAGGCAGAACATCAACCCTTATTAGCGGAACTCAACTGCCAAGTTGACCCCGATGAGATTGAGCTATTTAACGAACTCAAAGAAATGAACAATCTCGCTTCTAAAGATAAAACGTATTTAGCCGAACTAGAGGTAAAAATTGCTCACGCTCTGAGTGAACTGCTCATCACCCTTAATAAAAAACGAATGAATGAGCGCTCTGATTCTAAGTATCAAAGTGACCAACCCTGCAATTTCTCTAACTCGTTTGATGCCCCAGAAGTAGAAGGAGTAGAAACCATTCCTCTTGCCCATGCTGAAACTTTAATGGCAAGACAGTACAATGATTCTTTTGAGAATATTGCTACTGCCGTTGAGAGCCAGAACCATGATTTGAGTGTGACTGTTGCTTCTCCTGTAAAAAGCATAGAAGAGAGAGCCAAAGAACGGAAATTGAGAATGTACGCAGAAGCCAAGGCTTGGTACGAGACGAATGGGTTAATAGACGGAGAGATTGCCGGAATACAAGTTCAAGACTGCTCTAACCCCAAGAACACGTCAAGCTCATCAGATAACGCCCCTAATATCTCTAAAGACGAGCTACCTTTCTAAAAACACAAAAGCCCCTGTTGCGTACAAGTTATGAAACAAGTCCCGATGGTTGAGAAGCATTGGGACTTGTTGTATGGCACAAATAACCTACTTTATTTAGCAGATTCAGAGAAGATTTTATGAACTTATTGAAGTCTCCGAAATTTCATTTGCTTATTTTGATTTAATTTCTAATATTCCCGTGCTTAAAAAAATCGATTAAGTTTATTTTGCCAGCAATATATCCAGGTATAGAGGAGGATTTTAGAGATAAAATATAATATTGTACAAAGCTCAAAAAGACAGATTAAGAATAGGTATGTCAACCCATATCAACCAAACGAGTGCTAATTTCATTCTCAAGTCAAAGGATGGAAACGATGAAGTCTTTCTCGGTATGGTAATTGAAGACACTCTCGCTTACCTGGAATTTCAAGATTCTAGAGAAAATGTCTTGGGGGAAATTGCTTTTGCTATTAAAAACGGCAGATTATTAGCCCGTATTAACCGTACTGGGTATAGCAAAGAGTCACCTCAAGAAATTCCCCTCTTTCACCTGTGAAGTGAAAAGCAAGTGAGTTGGCAGGTGGATGCTATTCGCTTTGCGTGCAAGCAGGCATTCTCTTTCCTTAAGAACTATGGAATTAATTCAAGTCATTAACGGCGATCGCGAAGGTTGGGTGGGGCAAAATTGTATTTATGTAGGTAGGTCAAATCCACGTCGGGGGTTGCTCCAATCCAGTCCCCTCGCTAATCCTTTTCATATTGTCAAGGACGGCAACCGACCTACTGTTGTACAGAAGTACCGCACTTGGCTAAACACTGAAATTACCAAGAGTATGAGGGGAGAGTACAGCCGAGCATTTGAAGAACTCAAGCGCATCAGGGACAAGGTTCTAGCTGGAGAGAAGGTCAAACTTGCTTGCTATTGCTTTCCTCTAGAATGCCATGCCAGTGTTGTCAAAGAGCAGGTTGAAAAGATGGTAGCAATTGCCTTTAGAGCCAAAGCTGAAAAAGATCGACTAACTCAAGCCCGACAATCTATGCAACCAATCAACCAAACCAGTCATCTGAACATAGTCCAGCAAGACCTCCTGTGCGTTGAGCAGGGAGTAATTGTGCAGCAAGTGAACTGTCGTCATGTGATGGGAAGGGGACTTGCTCAAGCCATCAAGCAGAGGTGGCCTGTTGTGGAGGAAGCTTATCGTCGCAAGCAGTGGAAGCTGGGAGATGTTCAGCTAGTACAAGTCTCTTCATCGCTTTATATTGCCAATGTCGCTGGACAAGATGGTTACGGAACAGATAAACGCTACACTGACTACGATGCTCTTCGCACAGGCTTGCGCCGAGTTAATGCCTGGGCTACTCAAAAGGGAAAGCAAATACACATTCCAGCAGGAATCGGTTGCGGGTTAGGAGGGGGGAATTGGGATGTAGTTCAAGACATTATCCAAACCGAATGTCCTAACGCTATTATCTGTAGCAAAGAGCCGCTCAGACACAACGGGAATCTCTCACATACTGCAAATGGCACTGTTCCCGAAAAAGTCTTAACTGTAGCATTTACAGGCAACAGAACCCAGAAGTTCCGCGATCGGGAAGAACAGGAAAAAACTATTCAGGCGTTGTCACTGATGATAAACCGAGCGATAACCCGTGCTTGTGAACTCGGATACAGCAAAATATCTTTTATCAGCGGGGTAGCACCTGGAGTCGATACGTGGGGTGCAAACCTGGTAATGAAGCTGGCTCAACAAAGGCAGGATATAAAAGTGGAACTCACAGCTGCCGTTCCCTGTAAAACTTTCCCCTCAGTGTGGTCAGCCGACCACAAACAGGATTACGAGCGCATAATTAAACAAGCTAACTTTGTACATTACGTGAGCGATCGCCCCTACAGCAACCCACAACAGTTGCATAGAAGAAACGAATGGATGTGCGACCAATTAACTGGATCGGACGATCTGGTTTTAGCTGTCCACAATGGTAGCGCTGGTGGTACCCAGAAATGTATTAACTACGCCGTGCGCCTTCAAAAAGCCATAGTTGTGTATGAACCCAGAACTGAAAAGTTCACCAGGCTGGGCAATTGGTCTAGAGAAGCAACACGAATCATCCCTAAGCAGCCATCTCGTCAGTCAATGGACTACGAGCGTTGACACTCCCAAAGCAACTATTACGGCGCTTAGCAGAAAACAATTTAAAACAACTCCGCAGCCAGAAATGTTAAAAGAACTTCACCTCAAGCAAGTCGGACCTGCACCCAAATTTGATGTTGACTTTGCCGATAGACTCAATATCTTCACAGGCGATAACGGCTTAGGCAAAACCTTTTTATTAGATGTAGTTTGGTATTCCTTAACCGGAACGTGGATAGATAATCCTGTATTTCCACAACTTACTGAAGAAACTCCCACAATTTATTGCAGCTTTATTAATCAAAAAACGGGTGGATCTACAACTTTTGATAGTCATTTTGATTTTGAAAAACAAAAATGGATTGGCCGCACTTTGCCACCTTTACTAGGGAGTCTAGTCATATACGTTCGTGTCGATGGTGGATTCTCAGTTTTCGACCCAGCCCGTAGTCTTTCAACTGCTGCTCCGTTAATTGCTTATCAATTTAGTCATTACACACTTTGGAACGGTTTAAGATCCGAGGGTGGTCAAGTCTTATGCAATGGTCTTATCCAAGATTGGGTCAAGTGGCAGAACCAACCCGACCGAACAACTTTTCAACTGTTATCTCGCGTCATTAGACAACTTTCACCCCATCCAAATGAATGGATGGAACCTGGGGAACCGATGCGAGTTTCAGTGGAAGACGTGCGCGACATTCCTACAATTCAAATGCCCTATGGGACAGTACCCGTCATCCAGGCATCAGCCGGAATGAAACGTATTTTAGGACTCGCTTATTTACTAGTCTGGACTTGGTACGAACACCTGCAAGCCTCTAAACTGCGTAAACGACAACCTTTAGACCAAATTATTTTGCTAATGGATGAAGTTGAGTCTCACCTCCATCCCCAGTGGCAACGTTCAATTATGCCAGCCGTTTTAGAAGTAGCCACAGGATTACAGAAACAGATGAAAATTCAAGCATTTGCTACTACTCATTCTCCTCTAGTACTTGCTTCATTAGAACCGATATTTAATGAAGAAAGCGACAGATTGTTTTTATTTGAATTGCAGGAAGAGGAAGTTACATTAAATGAATTTCCCTGGACAAAACAAGGGGATACAGTTGGATGGTTAACCTCAGAAATTTTTGGACTAAAACAGGCGCGTTCTAAAGAAGCTGAAATCGCCATTGAAGCAGCAGAAGCCTGGATGCGTCATGACAATATGAATACTTTCCCCGAACACTTGAGAAACCAGCCACAAATTCAGCAGCAACTCGAACGACTTCTCCCTGGACATGATCCCTTCTGGCCTCGTTGGATTGTCACAGTGGAGAAACGACGGGCATGATGCGGTTTAATCCTCCACCAGAACCCCCAGAGTTCGACCAAAAGGCTCGACAACCGGGAAATACTTGGTTAGCCAAAAATCCAGGAAAAAGACCAAAAGATCTCTGGTCTCCCTTCACAAGTCAGCTAGCTGATGGTTTTCAAAGTCTCTGCGGCTATTCAGCTATGTATCAGCCTACGGGAACTGTAGACCACTATTTGAGCTGCAAGAATTATCCAGAACAGGCTTACGAGTGGAGCAATTATCGCTTTGCTTCTGGCTGGATTAACAGTAGCAAACGCACAGTGGATGACCAAGTACTCGACCCTTTTGAGGTCGAAGATGATTGGTTTGAAATCCTGCTCCCTTCCTTGCAGTTAATGTTAACCGATGCTGTGCCACCTCAGGAACGGGAAAGGGCAGAATTTACTCTTCACAGACTGCATCTACAGGATGATGAACGAGTTATCCGCCAGCGTCAGCAGTGGTATCAGCTTTACCTTGATGGTGACCTGACACTGGAAGGACTCGAAAAGAAAGCTCCATTGATTGCTCGTGCTGTCAGAAAACAGCAACAAAACAGTTCAGCCAACGAATCTTCCCCGCATACACCGCCTTAGCCACTGTTTTCGCGAACCAACTCCCTTTTTCCATATCCCGTGAAAAGTCAGCTTTTCTTTCAGATATCTTTGATAGTGTCATTGCCTTGACTTGACTCCTCTTCGGTAGATTGGCAGACAATACAATGCTGATGTTTACTTAGAGAAGTGAGTTCTACAAGGAATCTGTCGTGAGCTTTAGTGAGGAAGAGCGAACTAACCGAGTGTTAGTTGAGTTGGACGATGGCACTCCCATCTATGTTGAGGTGGCTCAGGTAGGACGAGAAGATGTAAGTTTTGATACCAAGTCCTTTCAGCCTGTTGCTGACTCGATCGAAAAAATTGTCCGAGCCGTGGCAGCACCTATCCGCAAGGTTAGCCCCACGAAAGCGAGTGTCAAGTTTGGGCTAGAAATTGCAATTGAACAAGGCAGTCTAGTGGCAGTCATTGTTCGAGGAACGAGCAAAGCGAACTTGGAGATTACGATGGAGTGGTCTAGAGAAAAGTAGGGATGGAGGATGGAGTCATTAGAAGAACTACTATACCGTTGTGCGGTCAAACTTACGGTTTCCGGTCAACGGGGCTGGGGAACTGGCTTCTTCGTGGCTCCAGGGCGAATTTTAACCTGTGCTCATGTGATCAAGGCAGCGGAACAGACACCTGTGAATGTGCGCTGGCAACAGCAGGAAGATTTCTTAGAAGCGGCAGTTGAAAAAGTACTGCCAAGTGTAGATTTAGCACTCTTGCGGTTTACGCCAAGATCAGATGTCAACCTACCCTGCGTTTACCTAGATACGGCACTCAAGTCGGGTGATGAACTATACCTGTTCGGCTATCCAGATCAAGACTTCCCAGATGGCTGTCCAGTGACAGGGAGTTGTGAAGGGTTCACGGGCGATCGGTTGATCAAGTTCAAATTAGGTCAGGTTCGACCGGGGGTGAGCGGCTCAGCATTGCTGAACCAGCACACAGGGAAAGTCTGTGGCATTGTCAAGTTTACCCGTGACCGTAGCCTGGATCTAGGTGGTGGAGCCGTTCCAACTGAGACTATCTTGCAGCAGTTGCCGGAGTTAATTGACCTCCAGCAGCAGTTTCACCAGCAGGATGCCCGATGGCGCAATCTGTTGGATGCTATCGACGCTCAAACTAGAGGTAAAACCACAAATTCAAGACACCATAGCTCTGCTATGACTCAATCAAACTCAGATTTAACACAAAACACGTTTAATATATCGGATAGTTCAATTACGAATTTAGTTGGCTCTGGAGCAATCCACTACAATGAAGCTTCCCAACGACAGGGAAACCAAGA
The DNA here is from genome assembly GCF_000317515.1 of Allocoleopsis franciscana PCC 7113. GTDB lineage: Bacteria > Cyanobacteriota > Cyanobacteriia > Cyanobacteriales > Coleofasciculaceae > Allocoleopsis > Allocoleopsis franciscana. The sequence goes on from NC_019739.1 coordinate 100,710, forward strand.
GCCGCTTGCCTCAATGGATTTAACGAAGGAGGCGCACAAGAAAACCATCCTCATCTTGCCAGCGAACCCAAAATCTATACAGAAACTGCGTCTGGATGAGGAAGTACGGGAAATTGATGCTGGATTGCAACGATCTAAACAGCGCGATCGCTTTACTTTGGAGCCAAGGTGGGCTGTGCGTTCGAGAGATATTCAGCGAGCGATGTTGGAGCTGAACCCTACCATTGTTCACTTCTGTGGACAAGGTGAAGGGATACTCGAAGCAACTACTGCTCAAAACACATCTGTAGAACCACGAAGGCTTATTGCCGTACACGATTGTGACTCATCCAACCTGAAGGGTAACCAGGCAGAAGGGTTGTTCTTAGAAGATGAAACTGGAAAGGCAAAACTTGTCAGCCCGGAAGCTTTAGCGGCGCTATTTGAGTTATTTACTGATTGCGTGGAATGTGTAGTTTTAAATGCTTGCTACTGTGAGGCTCAGGCTCAAGCGATTGCTCGCCACATTCCCTTTGTAATTAGTATAAATAAGGTGATTGGGGACAAAGCAGCAATCGAATTCGCGGTCGGTTTTTATGATGCGTTGGGTGCTGGAGAATCAGTTGAACGCGCCTATAAATTTGGTTGTGTCAATCTTCGCATGGCAGGACTTCCAGAACACTTAGCTCCTGTGATAGTGAGAAAGTGAATATAGAGAAATTTGGCTGATATAGCCTTAGAACACAGAACTGGATTGATACTTTCAAGATAGCTCTAATCAGCATCCCAGAAGCCAATTGGACTCAAAACTCTAACCCAACTCTTTAGTCCGTCCAGAATTCCTCGATCAAACTCAGATATAGGCTCTTGCCCCACAGGTGGAGCACCCACTTTCCGCATAACTTGTTCAAAATCCATGCCTAAAAAGTCTAAGTTCATAACTAAAGATGGCATATTCACATCTTTACAGAACTGTAGGTCAATTTCTGATGCAGCAGTGCTTGACTGCACAATATTGGAAAGCTGAGGAACTTGGTACAAGAGGGCTTGCAAAACGATTTCTGCATAAGCTTTATGGTCGGGTCGCTCATCTGAGTAGAAAATCGTTACTCTGGTTCCTTCATCTAGCTCATCAGGATAAAAACTTGCACGAATTTCAATTGCTACGTCCCCAATTTGATAGTTCTGCTTATTAATATAGTTGATTCCAGCACTATAATCATTGCCGCCTTCTTGCAAAACATCTTTTACCGGGAAGCCTTCATGTGAAGACTCGATAATTTTTTCCAGCAATTTTTTTGCGATAGTGACTTCTTGATTTGAGTGTTCTAGGCTGGGAACGCCTACTCGTTGATAACCGACCAAGATATAAATGGTTCCCTTAAGTAGGCGTCCGTCCCGTTTAACGACATACCGCTCGTTATCCAGAAAATCCGCAACCCCAGGTTGATTTCTATTTGTTTCCAAATGCTTTACAATTTCACAAGCTCGCGTTCCTAGATTGCCCTGAACTTCTATGTCTTCTCCATTCCATCTCACTAAAGCTGCATGATGTAAACCAACAAGTTGCCATTGTGAGTTAAGGAGGGGGCTACCTGATGAACCAAAATCTGCATCAGCTTCATATTGCAGAAATTTATGATAAATCTTTTGTACCCGGTTATTGAAAAGAACAATCTTTTTCTGCGTACCTTGCGGATGCTGAACAATAAAAACAGGTTCACCTAGTAAATCAGCAGGAAATATTCTATTTATATCAAATTCTGCAATAAGTTTGACAAGATGGTTGGCGTGGTCTCGACTGATAGGAGGAGCAATTAGCGTTGAGTCAGCTAACATAGGTAACCAACCGAAATTTTCACCTGCCTCAGCAAACCGCAGCCCAGCTTTCTCATAATTCTCTAACGACTTGACCTGAACGATTGTATAGTCAAGTTGTTCATTGCTTATGCAGAAGACATCTGGATCAAGTTGATAGTCTACAGTTTCAAGATCTTTCCCCAAAGCGTTTTTCTCATATCTAAACTGAGCAACAAAATTTTTAATCTCATCTTTATTTTCCTGATTAAATACATGGAAGTTAGTAATGAGGTAATTCTTGCCAACCATAAATCCTGTGGCAAAGGGAATATAGATTGTTCCCTCACGATGTTTATCTTCAATAGTAAGTTCATCTAAATCTTTCTTGAAATTGCCTAACTTTGTCTTTATAACTTCGTTCTCTAATGCATCTGATACACGATCATAGTTCCCCCAAATGTCTTCATGTTCACCAGGGTGCTTCGCAGTCAGGAGATAAATTTTCTCAGATAGTTGTTTGAGAATCTCAAAAGAATCGTTAATGGAAGAATCTTTTATTTTCTCAATTAAATCCTCGTACCAATAAGCTCGTTTAAGTAAACAGACAGCAGCACTGCATCTTAGACCTCGTTCTAAAAATGCAGATGATAGATAATCCGGTTCATTAAAGGCTAAAAAAATAGATGAGCGAATTTTACCTAATCTGTCTAAACGTGATTTGAGAATTTCTGCCAAATCTGAGTTTTTGATTGGCTCTAGCTCTCCTTCCAAAAACTCTATAATCTCAGTTGATTCAGGAATATTATCAGTTACCCATTGGCAAACTTTATCATTATCAATAACATTGCAAACGAAGTTACTAAGCTTCCGCTTTCCTACTAAGGATGTTTGCAATCTATAAATACTCATTTGTTCTGGCTCCTGTTAATATTAAGCTGGAATTTAGTATCTATCCCAATAAGTAGATGAATCGAAAAATTTATGGGCGAAAGTTCTCACAAGCGTCACTAGATCTTGATCTAAAAGAAGCTATTGGCGGACAGCCTCCTTCCTTCAAGGCTTTCGTTCTGCTCTGCACCTTTGGTCTTACAGCACTCAGTGGTATCGTTGTCGGTGTACAGAGTAATCTTCTTTGCCGAACTTTATTTTATTCTAATCGGTTAGTAGAGGGAGCTTGGTTAACAATATGTATTATTTTGGTAATTGGTGTTTGGGCTTTTGAAATAAGATCCTCTAGCCTAGCTGGTGCTCTATGGAAAGCTGGATTAATAGTTATTTTTACCTCCATGGTAGCACCAGTAATTTTTCAAAATTCACAAGATTTCTCGCTAACTCTTATTGCTAATTCCTACTTTTTAGGAAGCTATCTTCTGGTTTTTCTAGGGAGTAGTCTTTCTATGTCCCTTTATTGGGTTTTAATAAAGCATAGCCAATATGTAAATCTAAAGAGTGTATATAAAATTTCAATAATCATCTTATCCGCATTGATCTCTTATTTGATTGATGGTAATAAGCTTCATGTTAAGCCTGGAATTACCCCACATTACTTTGGGTTAATTAAATTATTGGCTGGCTCTTTACTTGGATTTTTGACTGTAAAATTAAGCTTTTTTGTTACTGATGTCAATGGACAACCAAGGAAAAAGTTTGAATTTTTAAGAACGTTGGCAATTAACTTTAGTACTGTAGGAGGTACTTCCTTTTACAACTTAGATCTCAGCGGTATTGATTTTACAGGTGCCAGTCTTGCCAATACTGACTTGAGAGCACAGAAATTCTACCGAACACGCCTCAAGAACGTAAAAGGTTTAGAGCGAGCAAGAGTTGATAATCGCTATTTTAACCTGGATAACCCAGAAGTTCAGGCACTGCTTACTCGTGGCTCTTGTCAAGAGAAGAATTTTATTGGCATCAATTTACAAGGTGCTTACCTGCAAGATGCAGATATGCGAGGATTTAACCTCACAGACGCAAACCTAACTGGGGCAGACCTTCGGGTAGCAGACCTAAGAGGTAGTACTCTGGTTCGGACTCAGTTGGCAGGCACAGATCTTCAGAACGCTGACCTACGGGAGTGTTTGCTAATCGATGCCAATCTCACTGAGGCAGATTTCCGAAAGGCTGACTTACGAGGAAGTACTCTAGTTCGTGCTCAAGTTGCACGAGCCGATTTTACTGAGGCTGACTTGACGGGTATCTGCATTGAGGATTGGAGTGTCAGCAGTAAGACTCGTTTCACCAATGTTCGATGTGATTTCATCTACAGGAAATATCAAGATGGACAACCAACAGACCGCTATCCTGCGGTAGAGCGTAACTTTGAAGCCAATGAATTCGCGTCTCTTTTCCAACAGCCAGAAAACATAGTGGAATTGGTTTTTAAAGGTGAGTTTGACTATAGTGCACTAAGTCTAGCGTTTTACAAACTTCAAACCGAAGCACCAGAACTTGACTTAGAACTCAAAGGAATTGAGCAGCGAGAAAAGTTATGGGTTGTGAAGGTGAAAAGCAACGGTAGTTTAACTGAAAAATTGATTGAAGAGCGACTTACCTCAGTCTATCATGTAACATCTGAAGAAAGTGCTGTTGAGGCAATAATTAAAGATTCTATCTATCGAGATTACGAAGAAACGAAAAATCGTTTGGCTGCGAGTGAACAATTAGTCAGGCAACTTGCAGGAATTACAGAGAATCAGGCAGAGGCATTAAAGGAATTCAGTAAGCAAGCGTTTGGCAATAGCTTTTTTATTAGTGGCAGTACTATTACCAACCTTGCTGGTTCTGGGCAAATTGAATACAATGAAGCTGCCGCTCAGGTTCGCAGTCTCGTTACCCACAGCACTGATTCAGGGCAAGTTATCAATATTTGGCAAAAGTTCATCGCTCAACTTAATGAGCAAAACGTTGCGATACAGGCAAGTACTCAGCTTGAGTTGATCCAACTAATGCTTCTAGCTGAAGCTAGGCGAGACCCGGAATTCAAACAACTTTTAATTGAGCAGGAGCAACAGATCATCACTGCTATGCCTAAGGGAAAGATTGCTACGGCTTTTCAAGCTGTGATTGCTCAACTCAAGGAATAATGAGCTGGAAGAACTCATTTAGCGGTTGCCAGTATTGAAGGCGATCGCATCCAGCCTGAATTTGGGTTGTCTTGGTTTTTACGAAGGCGCAGAATAATGCCATGCTTAAACAGTAGAAGTTCTCCAGTTGTGCGGAATCTTTGGATATCCTCACAGAAGTAAATTTGGATCTTCAGCACTTAGTATGCGAAATCAGCCAAAGCTGAGCGTCTTCTTAGGTACTCAGAGTTGAGGTGGGCTGTAGCTATAAGCCCCACTTCATCTTGATAGATAGAAGTGGGGTAATTGACACCTAACCGCCAATTTCCACTCCCGCAGAAGCTTTGGCAGCTTGCGCCTGTGCCAGTTGTTGCTGCTTCTCCTGCCTCATCTGCTGCAACGCCTGATAGCGACTAGAAAAGCTCTGGCACTGTTCGCGAGTCAGCGGCTTTTCCACTCTGTCTCCGTAAGCCTTCATTTGCAAGTTACCTTCCAAATCGCGGACTTGCAAATGCTTTCCAGACTCAATGAACTGCAACTTCATTTGCTCGGAACGAAATGCACTTCCCTGCATCTTTTCAATAGAGGCATCTTGCTTCTTACCCCCCGGCCACACTTCAATGGGAACATTGCCTTTTTGCCCATAACTCTGTACCAAATCGCGCATTCCGGCAAGATTCTCAACAGTTAGCTGCTTGCGCTCTATGTAATCAAAGTTGTCTAAGTCTTTGACCAGCAGCCGATTGTGAGTCACTTCGCTGCCACTGACTTTGAGAACTCCATCAGGACGGTAAGATTGCTCAATCTTACCTGTATCTTGCCGCAGGAAGGATTGACGAGGTTTGTCGATCGCAAAATCGCCAGTCGCCTCATTTTTGGTAATCTGATACCCTCCAACCTCCACTTGCTTGACTCCAGGCAAAACTTCCCGCCCTTCGCTTTCAAGCGCTCTAGTCGCCACCTGGATTACGTATTGCTCGGCTCGTCTCACTGCCTCGTCGCGCTCACCACGTATCGCTTCAGGGACAGGAGCTTTGCTGACAGCAAGTTCTTGAATCACCTCAATCGAGGTACTACCGGAGTAAGTTCCACGCTCCGACTCCATTCGCGCCATCTGAAACCACTGCCAGTTTTTGGCATTCTCCTCCTGCTGGAATTTTGCTTGTGCCTCCTTCTGCTGCACGAACTCAGCCGTGCTAGCACGAACATTGCCATCTTGCGGTAACTCAGACACCTCAACTTCATGACGCAGTGTCTCAAGAGGGCTGATGGACTCAAAGGCTGTTAAAAATGATGGTTCGAGAGAGCCATTAGATTCCAGACTCACTACCTCTACACCCTCTACTTGAGCCATTGATTGTCCCTGTGTCGGTTCCGGTTCAGTGAGGAGACTCATCTCCACTTGTCCTTTCTCGAAGCGGAATACTTGAACATCATTCTTCTCAAGAAGAATTACTTGTTTGAGATTGGATGGGTCACCCTTGGAGCCAATGTTGGGGGTGTCCATGTCAATAGCAGCACGCAGTACTCCAGCACGAGTTTCTGTTAACTTACTCATGTCCGGTTCCTGACCAACCCGACCTTCATATACCGGGTTCTTACCCATCTGAATTTTTATCTGATCCCCATCTTTCGCAGACATTCTTTGAGCTAATTCTTTGATGAATTCTTGAGTCTGCTCAAAGCTAAGAAGCGCTCGATTTGCAGCCATGAAACTCTCCTATACTTAATGAGTCAATGAAGGCGATAAGCCTGTAAGTACGTATCAACTTGAACCAGAAGAGAGGGCATAACTCACGCTGCCTCAGTGTCCGAGTTAATCATCCAGAGTTCGTGACCGGGAATTGACTCAATGCGATTCAGGACGACAACACCATTCACCAGAATTAACCCTGGCTCCCCATCTACCTCTATCTCCACTACTTCGGGACGTGTTGTATGAGGCATGATGAGCATGGGAATGGCATCAACTTTTCCTTGCCGATTCCAAGACGTTACCCAACAATCGTCAAAATAAATGTTGATTTCATTGGGACGGTACGTTTCGTCAAAAGCTTCAGCCTCTCTGTAGGTATCAACTTCCTCTCGCACAGAAGGATAATCCTTGAGGATTTCCCTCACCACTTCGGGAAACAAATAATTGGATAAAGAAACTACACTGCTTGCCATACCTATCAGTCCTTAATTATCAAAAGTTTGTTGATTCACACTGAGGAGTACGTTCTGTACAAGTTCAAGTCCAAGCTAACAAGTGGTTTTTCTAATTCGTGCCTATCGGGAGTAAAACAAAATTTTTCTCTATCTTTAGAGGTAAAATGAATAGATAAATAGCCAATAAAAAACTCAGGCAATCCTGAGTTTAATTTAAAGTAAATCCGTTCTAATTTTGTTGTCTAATCCGCGTATTTTCTCTGCTCTGGCGGTGTCACCCAAATCGTACAAAATCCACTCGTGGCTGAACGAGAACCTAAGTTAAGACGAATATTGAGCCGTTTGATATCTTGGGTACATTCCAGATTATCCAAATATCCTCCATTCCAGCGCATCAAATTTCGAGCAAATTTTCCTTCCTTTGATGAAGCCCAGCGTAGAGCATCGACCTGTTCTGCTGTCAGCTTCACCTCAGTTGTATATCCGCCTTGTAAGTAGGGAGGAACTGTAACTCCCATGACAAAACCCAGCCCTAAGACGGACAGTAACACTCCTGCTGCTGGTATGAGAGAACTAAAAAATCGTCGCGCTTCTTGCCTTTCGGCTTGCCTAATTATATCTCCGGCTGCTTGAGCGATCGCTAACTTTTGTCTCTCTATCAAAGCATGGTCTACTAGCTCAAACGTCTTCGTTATCTGAGTGTTCCAGTGTTTGAACAATCGGTCTAAAGCATTAGGCGCTTCTTCTAACATCACCTCCAACCGTCCCGTCGCCACCAGAAAGATAAATATCGGGTCATCTGGCTCATATCCGGTCACGTTAACAAAATCCATCACTCTGCGCTTAAATTCCTCAGACTTCCCCTGTAAAGCTACCTCTAATGGAGTCAGTTTAGATTCAGAGGATACCGGGAATTTTGGAGTATTCTGGCTCATGAATGTCACCTTATCAGGCGGCTAATTCCGTGTTTTCAATTGCCTTGCTTGTCATCTTCAAAAACGTCACGATTCTCTGACTTCCTAACATCCCGAACATCTTCTGATTCTGCTTATCTGCGGCTTCGGCAAAGGTTAGATTATTCTTATCAATTAGAGCGAGTTCTTGAAGACTGAGCTTGGGAAGAGTAATAGTCGGAATCTTGTAAGTCTCTAAGATTGACTTCATCTCAGCACTATTAAGTAGCTCTTGCCAATTCTTGTGTAATCCTTCATTGCAAACTAACACATGAACAATTTCACTCAGATTGTCTTTATACTTCTCTACAGATTCTCGAAAGAATTGCAGACTATCCGACTTGCCATTGCTCACAAACCATTTCACGAGTTGAATCTGGTTTTGAGGGCATAAGGTTAGGAGGTCGTTGCGAGAAATCCAATCGTTGACTAACTCAAACATTCCTCCGGGTAAATTGACTATTACTGACTTCTCTAGTGCTGCCTCAAATATCTTGTCTACCTCATTCACCCTCTCTTCAGCTTCAGTAAACTTGACATCAGCACAAGTTGTTGCTTTGCTGTAAATTCTCTCAATATCTCTATTGGATTGGTCGGCTTCAAAGAGCTTGAAATCAATTTGATGAGTCAGATAATAGTGAACCAAAACACGACACATCATCGACTTGCCCACTCCTCCTTTCTCTCCATCTATCAAATGGAGACAATGTATATTCTCTCCCAACTGTGAGGACAATTCTTTAGGTTCTTGATTTTTTGAATCATCTTGATGTTCAGACATTTCTTTTTTTCCTGTGGCTGAAAATTGCTTGGTCTTTCTCCTCATGATTAGTAATTAGGGAGGTGTTGGATAACTTTACTTTATGAAGGAAGTAAGAATCGCACTTTTCTTCAACTCAGTAGTTCGTCCACGTCATCCGTCCAACTCCGACTCCTTACTGTCTTTTCAGATGTTGTCTTCATTGATTCATCCAACTCAAACGGCTCAGAATCAGAGCTATCCTCAGCACTCTCGGAATTAGAACGCTGGGGAAAGCTAGCTGTGTGAAGGTTTCCGTTAGAAGCTTTGTCAGGATGGAGAGAGTGGGGAGAAAGATGATTGGTAGCGTTACAAGGAGCGCTATAAGTAGAGCGTTCTGAGTAAAGAAAGAGAGAGGCTAACTCAACAAGTTGGGTAAGTCCGTTGTGATTGGCAACCTCAACAATGTGGCTTGGGTTTAGCGATTCAGCAACGGGCAAGTTGAACTGATGACGAATGTTAAACAGGTGCTTCTCTAACGCATCGCAACACCTCAATGCTATGACGCGCAACTCTTCGTTACTCATCCCTCCTCTATATTCGTAAGCTTGTGCTAAATAGCACATTTTGAGCGTGGTCAGGATATCAGTTTTGAGGTTTGAAGTCTGATTTTCTTTCAGGTATTGCAACACCACTCCCTCAGCACTATTCAGTTCCAAGTCGTACTTGAGATTTACTGTGATTAGTTTAGATTTGTCACTGGCACTCATGCGGCTACTTGCTCCTTAGAAGACTTGAGTTTGTTGAAAATACCCCACACGTCAATGAGTCGAAACGCCAGAGGTTCTGTACCGCTTCGAGAATTGAAAATTACATCCACAATCAGGCTCTCTATCTCATGACCCCAGTAGGTAGGAGTAGAAGTGCGCTTGAAATACGCCTCTAGTTCATTCTTGAAGTAGATGGCTCCTCCTCCACATAAAATGACTTCATTCATAGAAGTAGATACAGTGACATTTATCCATGCCTTCAGTCGCTCCCAGTACTCTTCTCTCGCTGTAGCGATCGCTGCTACAATTTCCTCAGTTTCTTGCGTGCGAAATTGTTCATCATGAGAGCGAGCGAGTGAGGCTATAGCGCTGTTAGTCGCCGTAATATCGCTACCCGCTTTAAAGACTGCTTCTGTCAGAACCTCAGACTTTTGTCCACTGGTTAAGCGCCGAACCTTCTCTATTAATTGGTGAAAACCAAGGTCTGAGGTAGTAGAGAGCCTGGAATTTAACTTGCCCTCTGTAAACACCAACGCACTGGTGTTACGATGCCCGAACATACAGACAGATAGAGAACGCTCTTTAAACCACATCGAGCCTTTTGTTTTCAAACGACTGGCTGCTAACCCAAACCCTTCTGGGACGCATTCAAAATGCTCTAGTTTTACCCGAAGCCGCTCTCCCCTAAACTTGTAATCTTTGAGCAAGTGCTTTAATCTTGCACTGAATCTTTCTCTGTCTGGGTATTCGTCGTAAGGGAGCAGTACACCTAGCGCCACACTGAATTTAGTTGGTAAATTAAGGCGTTGCTTGATGACACCGAGAGCCGTCATCACTTTATACACCGCTCTCTCATACTTCAGTTCGTGCATTCCTGCATCTGCAAGAAATTCACGAGCTAAACTTCCCACTACCACACATCTATCTCCCATCTCTACCCAGGCTTCCGCTTCGGGTTGAGGGATGCCAATACCATTGAGAGCTTTGTATGTTTCTAGAGTATGGTGTGTTACCTCTATTACTTCTGGAGGCATTCTTAATAATGAAGGTTTCTCCCCTACTCTTAGTCCGTAAATAATCTTGGTTGAGGATGCTCCAACATCAAATCCGACAATCAAATCTGCCATAAAACTTTCCTGACACTCACAACTAAACAACACATTTAATTCAGTCTTTCTTCAACACCACACGCTCAGCATCAAAACTGATTTGGTAACAAAAAATACATTTTGAAATCCCGCTCTTTTCCCATTGTTTCCCCAACTTTTTCTTAGAAATGGGAAGAGAGAAATGGGGAAATAATGGGAAGAACTAGGGAAATGAGAGGGAGACAGAAAAGTTCTTTGTTACCCAGACGTTAATTTGAACTCAATTGATGTACCCTAGAATCAAGGCAACCACCTGTTCCCCCCTTGTTTCCCTAGAATTGGGTATGAAATTTTGGAAAAAACTTGGGGAAATGATGGGGAATTAATGGGGAGAGACATGACATAGGAGGCTGATGCTATCTTTTGAGCAGCTACTACAAAAAGGGTTTCGGGTAGGCATTGGAACAATGTGGACTCACTCCACAATTTTTCCCCTGACGGGTCGGCTGAAGCCTAAAAATTGCTCCGTTCGTTCAGCGTCTTGTGAGCGCTAGAGTATTCCAGAACAAACAGTTCTTTGTTGGATTGACTACTACTTGAGTCCCGGTAAAAAATACTGCTTTCTGAATCACGAAGTCTAAAGCGATCGCAAAGGTGGTGAAGGTGACGGCTGCATATCAAGCCTTCTGTCTGCTTTCTGCTGTCTCTCACGCAGCGTGAAATTTTGTTTCTGTTGTGGAATTGGCATGAGGATGACGCTCATAAATCAACTAATTCGACGTTAGCCTCCCCCTCCTAGCGCTGTAATTCCACTTGGGTTGTATCAAAACGACCTCTAACTTTGTGAAGAGAAACGCCTGATGAGGGCGATCGCATAGTCTGAAAGTAACTGGGATTGAAAAGAGTACCCATGAGGGTACTATCGTTTCGCTAGATTTCCTAAAAAATAATACTTAGCTCGAATGTCACTGACTTAAGCCCTGAACTAAAGTTCGGGCTAAAAGCTAAAACCCGTTAAAACGGGTTGAAAGGCTTATTCAGTAAGCTTTAGCTTACTTAAGCTTTGAGCCTGAAATTTATTTCAAGGCTCCTAAGTCAGTGCCATTCTACTTAGCTCGACTGATTAACAAGGTCTGAATCCCTAGCGATGAAGGTAGGGAGGACTCCATAAGCCAGCAGAGCATCACTAGTCAAACAGCCTGAAGACTGTCTGTTAAAAGTGTTGCGATTTGTTAAAAGAATACCGGAATGGCGATGCCTCCGGTTAGGGTGTCTATCAACAAAAAACCTCCGGTTTTGACAAATTACATCAGCATTGAAAAGCTATCTCGTTAAATTGCACACCGCCTGCCCCTAGCGAGAGTGTCCATGAACAACCAAGAACGGATTTCCAATCCTAGTGCTTCTTCAACCCAACAAGGAAATGGCACAGGAGCGGAACCAGATAAAAGCTATTTCTCTCCACCTCCTGCTGTCTCGCTTCCCAAAGGTGGAGGAGCCATCAAAGGTATGGGTGAGAAATTTGCTGCTAACCCGGTTACTGGTACTGGTTCTATGAGCGTGCCGATCGCCATCAGTCCTGGTCGCTCTGGATTTGGTCCGCAGTTGTCTCTCTCCTATGACTCTGGAGCGGGCAATGGCATATTTGGGATGGGCTGGAGTCTATCACTGCCATCGATTACTCGCAAAACCGACAAGGGGTTACCGCGCTATTGGGACACTGAGGAGTCAGATGTTTTTATCCTCTCTGGTGCAGAAGATTTAGTACCTGTGCTGAAGGGCGATGGCACCGTAGATGAAACGGTACGAAATGGGTACCAGATTCGTAAATATCGTCCTCGCATTGAGGGGTTGTTTGCCCGAATTGAACGCTGGACAAAGGTGGATTCGGGAGAGACGCATTGGCGATCAATTTCAAAGGACAACCTTACCACGCTTTACGGTAAAACGGCTGAAAGTCGAATTGCTGATCCCAATCATGCTACTCACATTTTTAGCTGGTTAATTTGTGAGAGCTACGACGACAAAGGCAATGCGATCGTCTATCAATACAAATCAGAGGATGCAGAACACTCCGTTGGAATTAATTTATCGCAGGCGCATGAACAGAACCGAACTCCACAAAGCCGAGCCACGAATCGGTACTTGAAACGAATTCAATACGGTAATCAAACTCCTCGGCAAGCCAATGAAGATTTAAGGTTACGCAAAGATTGGATGTTTGAGGTGGTGTTTGATTATGGAGAACACGATCGCACCAATCCTATCTCTAAAGAGCCAGAGCAATGGACAACTGAGACTCTCCGTCGCGATCCGTTTTCATCTTATCGGGCTGGGTTTGAAGTGCGGACTTACCGCCTCTGCCAGCGAGTGCTGATGTTTCATCATATTCCCGATGTGCCAAATCATTCCCAGGGATATAACGGCTTAGTGAAATCAACAGACTTCACCTACTCATACAAAGAAAATCCAGAGGTTGGCAATCCAATCTATTCATTTCTCCGCGCAGTTACACAAACAGGATATAAACCTGATCCGGCAGGTGGCTACATTCAAAAATCCCTGCCACCGTTGGAGTTTCAGTATAGTGAACCCGACATTGACGAGACGGTACGAGAGGTTGATCGCACCAGTCTGGAAAATTTGCCTCAAGGGTTAGATGGAACACGCTACCAGTGGGTGGATCTGGATGGAGAGGGATTGTCGGGCATTTTGACTGAGCAGGGGAATGGGTGGTTCTACAAGCGCAACCTCAGTCCCATTAATAGTGTTCGAGACAATAGCAAGGAACACATTGAAGCACAATTTGCCCCAGTTGAACTTGTTGCTAGTAAACCAGTCAGTGGTTTAGCAAATGGCGCTCAGTTTCTCGATTTGGCGGGGGATGGTCAGCCAGATTTAGTGACACTCCGGAGCACTACACCAGGATTTTACGAACGCACTCAGGATGCAGATTGGGAAAATTTTATTCCCTTTAAGTCTCTGCCTATCTTGGATTGGGATAATCCAAATCTAAAGTTCATCGATCTGAATGGAGATGGTCACAGCGATATCCTGATTACCGAGGATGAATGTTTTGTCTGGCATCCTTCCCTCGCAGAAGAAGGGTTCGCAGCAGCAGAGCGAGTGCGCCAGCCTTGGGATGAGGAAAAAGGAGTTCGTGTGGTGTTTGCAGACAGCACCCAGTCGATTCATCTGGCGGATATGTCAGGGGATGGGCTGACGGATATTGTGCGGATTCGCAATGGTGAGGTGTGTTACTGGCCCAATCTGGGTTACGGTCGGTTTGGTGCCAAGGTGACGATGGATAATGCCCCCTGGTTTGATGTGCTGGAGCTTTTTAATCAGCGCCGGATTGTACTGGCAGATATTGATGGCTCAGGGACGACAGATATTCTGTACTTGAGTGGGAACGGGGTGCAGGTTTATTTCAACCAGTCGGGAAATAGTTGGGCAGAAAAGCAGGTTTTGAAGAGTTTTCCGGCGATCGATAATGTTGTTTCGGTCACAACGCTTGACTTGTTAGGTAATGGAACTGCCTGCCTGGTGTGGTCTTCACCGTTACCTGGAAGCACACCCCGTATGATGCGGTATATCGACTTGATGGGCGGGCAGAAGCCTCATCTGTTAGTCAAGACCGTCAACAACATGGGTGCGGCAACGATAGTGCAGTATGCGCCTTCTACGAAGTTTTACCTACAAGATCGGTTAGCAGGTAAACCCTGGATTACAAAACTACCGTTTCCTGTTCATGTGGTGGAGCGGGTAGAAACGCGGGATTATATTTCTGGTAATCGCTTTGTAACTCGCTATGCCTACCATCATGGCTATTTTGATGGGGAGGAGCGAGAGTTTCGCGGGTTTGGTTTTGTGGAGCAGTGGGATACCGAGGACTATGGCGTATTCCAACAGGGTGGTGGAACCAATGCGCTGGAGCAAGCGCTGCATGTTCCCCCAGTGTTGACGAAGACTTGGTTTCATACCGGAGTTTATATCGATCGCGATCGCATCTCCAATTTCTTTGCTGAAAAGGAATACTATCGAGAACCCCAGTATCGTATCCTCGCTAATGCTACAGAGGCGGAAAAGCAAGCCCGTGAAGCCGCGTTTCAGACTACATTGCTGCCAGATACGATTTTGCCCCCAGGTATAACAATTCAGGAAGAGCGAGAAGCCGTGCGATCTCTCAAGGGACGCATCCTGAGGCAGGAAATCTATGCACTGGATGGTTCAGATAAGGAAGAGCATCCCTATAGTGTATCAGAGCGCAATTACGAAATCCGCTTAATTCAAGGGCGGCAAACAAATCGCCATGCTGTGTTTTATGCCCACGATCGCGAAACGATTGACTATCACTACGAGCGGAGTTTCATCCTCGATCCCACCGATCCAGAACCCGATCCGAAGAAGAAACGCAAGATTTTTGACCCGCGTGTGACCCATGCGATGACGCTGGAGGTAGATGAGTTTGGCAATGGGCTAAAGTCAGTGGCGATCGCCTATCCCCGTCGCAATCCTGCCTATCCAGAGCAGGGCAATACCCTGATTACATACACCGAAAATCAGGTCACGAATAAGCCCAATGAAGAAACCTGGTATCGAATTGGTGTACCGATTGAAACACGCACCTATGAATTAACAGGCTATTCAAAAACTGGCAGTCGATTTCAGATTTCTGACTTTGTGCAACCCGATCCGAGCGATCCAAGCACGCTTGTTCACATCTTTGAGAGTGAAGTTAATTATGAAGACCAACCTACAAGCGGCAGGCAGCGCCGTTTAATTGAGCGGGTGCGATCGCGTTATCGTCCCAATAGTCAGGCAAACACTCTCGATCCAACCTGTCTACCTCTAGGTGAGGTTGAGTCTCTGGCATTACCCTGTGAAAGCCTCAAACTTGCATTTACACCAGGATTACTCACACAAATTTATGGCAGCAAGATTAATGCCAGCGATTTGAATACCTTGTTGTTAGGAGAGGGTAAATACGTTCAGCAGGAGGGGAACTGGTGGATTTCATCTGGACGACAAAGCTTTGAGCCGACAAGATTCTATCTCTCTACTCAAACGAAAGATCCCTTTGGCAATGTTTATACCAGTGCTTACGATCCTTCCCATCTGTTGGTAACGCAGACAATTGACCCGCTCAGTAACACCGTACAAGTTCGGAATAATTATCGGGTACTACAACCAGAAGAAATTACTGACCCCAATGGAAATCGTGCTCGGGTTGCGTTTGATGCACTAGGTATGGTGGTGGGAACGGCTGTGATGGGTAAAGTTTCGGAAAACCAAGGTGACAACCTAACAAGCTTTGTCGCGGATTTGGATCAAACTGCGATCGCCAATCATGTTGAAAATCCGATGACCAACCCGCAAAACATTCTGGCAAATGCAACGACGCGGCTGGTGTACGACCTGGATCGGTATCACCACACTCGGCAAGTCTTACCCGATGGATCAGAGATCGGGCAACCTGTGGTGGTCTATACCCTGGCACGAGAAACCCACACGGCGGATTTGGCAACGGGTGAACCGACCAAAATCCAGCACAGTTTTCTCTATTCCGATGGGTTTGGGCGGGAGATTCAAACCAAAGTGCAGGCGGAACCGGGGTTGGCACCCGCCAGAAATCCGGATGGATCGTTGAAGCGGGATGCTGCTGGCAAACTGATTTTGGAGCCGGCGAACCCGCGTTGGGTGGGGACGGGACGCACAGTTTTCAACAACAAGGGCAAACCAACTAAAAAGTACGAGCCATTTTTTAGTCCAGACCATCGCTACGAGACTGAGCCGGATTTGGTGGAGTGGGGTGTTACGCCGCTCATTCATTACGATCCGTTGGAGCGGGTGATTCGCACAGACTTACCCAATGGCACGTTCTCGAAGGTGGAGTTTGATGCATGGCAGCAGACCACCTGGGATGAGAATGACACAGTGTTGGAAAGCGACTGGTATCGCGATCGCAGCAGTCCTGACCCCACTGCACCCGAACCGGGCAACCAGGAAACCCGCGCTGCCTGGTTAGCCGCAAAACATGCGAATACACCGACGATCGCCCATCTCGATACCCTGGCACGGACGTTTTTGAGGATCGCCAATAACGGACTTGCGACCGATGGCACTGCCCAGGAATACGAAACGCGGGTGGAACTGGATATTGAAGGCAATCAGCGATCGGTGACGGATGCTCTGGGTCGTAAGGTGATGGTCTATGACTATGACCTGTTGGGACACCAGATCCGCCAGCGCAGTATGGATGCAGGCGATCACTGGATGTTGAACAATGTGGCAGGCAATCCGATTCGCAAATGGGATAGCCTCAACCGGATGTTTAGCACTCGTTATGATGCGCTTCAGCGTCCAACTCATGTCTTGGTGCAGGTGGGAACAACTGACGCCCGATTGCTAGAACGGTTGGTGTATGGCGAGATGCACTCGGAAGTCGATCGCAACCTCAGAGGGCAACTGTATCAGCACTACGATGGCGCAGGAATTGCCATGAACGAGCGGTATGACTTTAAGGGCAATCTGTTACAGAGCAGTCGTCGGTTCGCGCAAAACTATAAGGAACTGCCGGATTGGATGGCGTTACGAGATTTGATGGAGTTAGGGACGATCGCTACTGCTGCCAACGCTCAACTGGAATCGGAGCAATTCATGGCATTCACTCGCTATGATGCGCTCAATCGTCCCATTGCACTGACAACGCCTCATCATAGTGGCATTCGTCCCAACATCATTCAACCAGCTTATAACAAAGCCAATTTGTTGGAGAAGGTGGATGTGTGGTTGCGGCAAGCCACACCACTGACAGGATTACTCAATCCGTCTACCTCTGATCTTCATGCCGTTACCAATATCAACTACAACGCTAAGGGACAACGCACACTGATTGAATACGGCAATCAGGTAAGAACTCGCTACGACTATGATGAGAAAACATTTCGCTTAACTCGCCTGCTCACTATTCGTCCCCAATTCAGCGAAGACGAAAATCAGAGTGCCCAGGATTTGCGCTACACCTACGATCCAGTCGGCAACATCACCCACATCTACGACCACGCCGATATCCAGAACATCATCTATTTCCGCAATCAACGGGTAGAACCGAGTGCTAGCTACGAATACGACCCGCTCTACCGTCTGCTAAAAGCGACTGGACGCGAACACCTGGGACAAACAGGTGGAACATTAAACCCTCCTCGCCAAACAGATCACGACGATGCATTTCGGATGAATCTGCCTCATCCTGGTGATGGCAATGCGATGGGCAATTACACCGAACGCTACGAATACGATGTCGTGGGTAATATCCTTAAAATGATTCACCAGGCAGTAACTGGGGGATGGACACGCCACTATGCCTATAATGAAGCCAGTTTAATTGAAATTGGAAAGGTCAACAACCGTCTCAGCCGCACCAGTTTACCGGGAGATTTGCCCGGAGTTTTGAGTGCCCGTTACGAGTACGATGCCCACGGCAACATGACTCAAATGCCTCATCTACCCCTAATGCAGTGGGATGAGCATGATCAACTACAGGCAAGCTCAAAGCAGGTAGTAAGTAATGGCGGCACACCTGAAACGACCTACTACATTTACGATGCCAGCGGTCAGCGGGTGCGGAAAGTTACTGAGCGGCAAGCCCCCGCAGGTGCAACTCCCACCCAGATGCAAGAGCGGCTTTATCTGGGTGGATTTGAGATTTACCGAGAATATGAGAGTGATGGCAGTACCCGTAGGCTAGAACGGGAAACGCTGCACATTATGGATGATAAGCGACGAATTGCTTTGGTCGAAACCAAAACACTAGACACTACAGACAACACTAATCTCAATCGTTCTCTGATTCGTTATCAACACGACAATCACCTAGGCTCCGCTTGTTTAGAACTAGATGAAACTGGCAGTGTCATCTCCTACGAAGAATACTATCCTTACGGCAGCACATCCTATCAGGCAGGACGAGATGCCGCAGAAGTAGGTCTAAAACGCTACCGCTACACAGACAAAGAACGCGATCATGAAACCTGGCTTTACTATCATGGTGCTAGGTACTATGCACCTTGGTTGGGTCGATGGATCAGCTGTGATCCAACTTTTCAGGAGAATCTGTACGTTTATGTAAGAAATAATCCAGTTATTTTTCAAGATCCAAATGGTGCTGAAGAAAGTAGCACCTGGAACCGTTTTATGGGTGCTTTGCGGGTTGTCGGAGGAGCTGCTCAAGCTGTTGTTGGAGCTGCAGTATTTGTTCAGGTTGAAGTTCCAGTTGCTGCTCAAGTGGTGGGTGGAATTGCAGTGGTACACGGCTTAGATGATATGCAAACTGGTCTTAGGCAATTAATCACTGGTAGGCAGGAGCGGAGTGCTACACAACAAACAGTTTCAGCAATTGCTCAGGGTGCTGGTGCTAGCCGGCAAACAGCCGAAGCAATTGGAACAGGTACTGACATAGGATTGGGATTTGTCAGTCCTACAGGACCAATAACGGGTGGTCCTCGTGCGGCTCTCCAACTTGCAACAACTGGACCTCGAGTTGTTGAAGCAACAACAGGTGTAGCTAGGGTTAATCAAGTTGTTCAAGGTGCACGGCAGGTTCAAGTTGGAACTCATGTAATGATGGCTGCTGCTGGTGGCAATGGAGGTTCTGGAAGTAGTTCTGGCTCATCTGGGGGAGAACCTTCTAGAGGCGGCAGTGGTAACACTGCTACTTCACCGCCTCCTGAAAATCCAACTCCAGCACAAGTTGCACAATCTAGTGGCGCTGGAGCACGACGGCCCTCACTACTCCAACAGGCAAGACAGGCAGGTGCTGCTGAGGAAATTGAAGGGCCAATGGAGGTTTTTGCACATGGCACAACTGAGGAAACAGCACGAGCAATGGTTGAAACTCAGGGTGGGAATTTATCAGCAGGTGGCGGCAATTTTGGCGGAAGGCTCTTTACTGTTCCAAACCTCGATGTCGCTGGGGTATTTGCCAATCGAGCCGCCTCTAGAGCAGCAGGAGAACAACCAGCAATTGTTGGTATTGCACTTCCCCGTGATACTGCCGCTCGACTTCGGCAAGGTCCTAATCCATTATTGAGACTTGGTCCAATTGATAATCCTCCGGCTGGTGTCTCACCTGGTGCACAGGAGTGGGTATTTCAACCAGGTGCAATTGATACATTGCAATCTCAAGGTTTCTTTTTCCGTCTGGAATTCTAGTATGCTTGCCCATTTTTATGAGTGCACCCTAATAGCGCTTTTAATAGATCGTCCACTCTCATAGCGTGTTTGAATGCAAAGAACTTACTGAACTATGATTCTGGAAACTTTTAACCATGACTCAGCAAACATTTCAAATCGATGGACGCATTATTGAAGAACCAGCGAGTATATCATCCAGAACTATTGACTTGCCTTTGTGGGTGAGTGGCGATTGCAAACGCTGTACCAATTGCGATCGTGAAACGAACTGGCTCGATATCGTCTCATCTGCATTGGATAAAGTGCATAGTCGAGAAATAATTGCCCGTGTCATTTTAGGCGAACAGAAATTTGTCAACACCGAAACACCCAGGGCGATCGCAGATTTGAAGTGCTTTCAATGTGGAACGGCGATCGATCATATACGCAGCTTCAAATGCCATAACTGGGCTTACGCCAAACCCGAATTGCTAGACGTTCTCAGAGCAATGGAAGCCGCAAACCCCGTCAATTGAAATCCCTGATAGCGTATTTTTTCTAATTCAACTTTTCCAGGAATTCAACCCATGAAACCCATCGCGCCTCCCCTGAATCACAATAGTCAAGGTTCAGAAGTTGTCAACTTACAGGATGGCTTACTGCTGCTGCTAAATCGGCAGTATCTAGGCTCCATTTCTTCTGATGAAATGCAGGCTTATCTGAAGGGGATTCGTAAAGAGCAAAATGCTCGGATTTATGGGGAAGTAACCACAAAACTGGTTGCCATTTTTCAGGAGCAATCTCGGTTACAGACGATAGGTGAAGTTGATGCCCCCACTGCCGAAGCATTAAATAAGATCCTAAAGGCATGGGGAGCATTTGATCAACCCGAACAATTCATGGTACGAGGGCGAATACTGACCAGTGATCGCACTCCTATCAGAGACATCCAAGTACGGGCATTTGACCAGGATGTGCGATCGGAAGATTTTCTAGGTGAAACCACGACCAATGCCGATGGTTACTATGAAATTCACTACTCTGCTGAACAGTTTCGCCGTTCCGAAAACGAACGTGGGGGAGCCGACTTAATTGTTCGAGTCTATGATCCCCAGGGGCAAGTCATCGCCACCTCGCCGACAATAAATAACGCAAAAGCCGAAGAAACAGTTGATATTGTTGTTCAATCGCAACAACCTCCTAGCGAAAGCGATCCTATCGTTCAGGGAGAAGTTCGTAGCCGTAATCGACCTGCTGTGAATGGTCTGCGGGTCGTAATTATAGACAAAAACGTTGGAGCGGATGTCCAGCTTGCTACAACGACAACGAATGAACAGGGCAATTATCAAGTCCGATACAAACAGTCTGCTTTACAACGACGCGGCAAGCAAAAACCAGATCTTCAGGCACAGGTTTTTGCGGGTGAAACCTTTCTAGGCGCATCAGAGGTTCGTTACAACGCCTCGACCAATGAAACGCTAAATGTGTTACTACCGGAAACGGCTGATGCTGCCCTCGCCTCAGAGCATCAAACCCTGATGCGGGATTTGACGGCTCAGTTTAAGGGTAATTTACGAGATTTGCAGGAAACCGACGATCGCAAGGATATTACCTATCTCGCTAACAAAACGGGTTGGGATGCACGGGCAGTCGCGATCGCTTCTCTTGCCGACCAATTTAGTGCCAGAACCGTTAATGCCAACGGTCAAGTTCAAATTGCTTCCCCTTTCTTCTATGCTCTCTTTCGGGCAGGTATCCCAGCGAATGAGAATGCTCTATATCAGCTGGATGCTAAAACCACCGAAACAGTTTGGCAGAAGGCGATCAACCAAGGTGTAATTCCTGCCAATTTGAAGGATCAACTTCCCCAGGTTCAGGAACGCTTTCAAGCATTGGCAGCGAAACAAATGCTGACTAGCCCAGCGGTGGCGGGAGTATCGTCACTGAAGGATATGCTTTCCGTGTCGCTCAACCAGCAAGCTGACCAAGAACGGTTTGCTCAACTCTATACCCAACACCGAGGGGACTCAACTCAGTTCTGGCAAGCGGTTCAAAATACATTTGGAACGCAGGTTGGACAACGCTTACAGCTTGATGGTCAACTCGGTTACCTCACCATTAACAACGCGCCATTGATTCGTAAACTGCACAGTGCTGCTGGACAAAACGGAGTGACAAATGTTGTCAATCTTGTTGAACAGGGATACTTCCGTGCGGAGAACTGGCAAAACCTAATTGGAGACCTGGCAGTTCCCAAAGAAGTTCCCGGAAAGGATGATGCAGAAAAGCGATCTAACTATAGCGAATTGCTTGCAACTCAAGTACGGCTGAGTTTCCCTACAGCTGTTGTTGCCCAGATGGTAAAAAATGGCGAAACTCCCCTTAAAAACGGGGCAGGAGAACAAGTTCATACTTTTCTCATGGAACAGCAAGGACAGTTTGAGATTGGGATGCAGCCCGTTGAACAGTATATTGCTCGAAATAAATTGCAAGTTGCGCCCGAAGTAGCGCAGGAAGTCAAGCGAATTCAAAGAGTTTATCAAATTACACCCAACGATCGCGTCATGAACACCCTATTGAGCCAGGGGTTAGATTCTGCCTATGCGGTTGTCAATCGCTACGATCGAGATGAGTTTGTGCAGACGTTTAAGGAAACGTTGGGTGGCGAAAAGATTGCCCAACTCACCTATGCCAAATCGGAGCAAGTACATAATGTCGTGCTCAATCTTGCCACATCCTATCTCACAACTAATCGGGCACCCGGAATTGGTCTTGGGGGACAAATTCTGAACCCCCAAATCTCAGCATCAACAGGTGATACTGCAAGTGATGTCATCGCTTACCCCACCCTGGAAAACCTTCTGGGTGAGATGGATTACTGCACCTGCGAACATTGCCGCTCTATCCTCAGTCCGGCTGCTTACCTGGTCGATCTGCTGCTATTTTGCGATCGCCCAATCAACGAAAGAGAAAATCCCCAATCTGTTCTGCTGGAGCGCCGTCCCGATATTCAACACCTGCCCCTGACCTGCGAAAACACTAACACCCCACTTCCCTACATCGATCTGGTCAATGAGACGCTGGAGTACTACATTACTAACGGTCTTTCTCTCGCTGACACTAACCCAGATCCCAACATCAATACCGAGTACAAGGGACATACCACCGAAGACGATGTCACCCCCGAAGAACTGCTGGCAACGCCCCAGTTTGTCAGTGACACAGCCTATACCACCCTTGCAAATACTTTATTTCCGGCTCCCCTGCCCTTTCATCAACCCCTGGAAAACCTGCGACGCTATTTCGACCAGTTTGAGATTTCGCTTTCCCATGCGATGGAACTGCTTCGCAAAAATGATGCCATCGATCGAGCCAGTTCAGATGACTATGGCTGGCGTGACATTTTGATGGAGGAGTTACATCTCTCCCGCACTGAGTACAGGCTGTTGAGCGATCGCACCCTAACCTTGCAGCAACTCTATGGATTTAATCCAGCAACACCGATCGCAAATGTCCAATCCACTTTGGCAAATGCCAAAACATTCTGCCGTCGCATTGATATTTCTTATGAAGACTTGATTGAAATCCTCAAAACTCGATTTATCAATCCCAATTCTGATTTGATTCCCAAATTGGAACGACTGGGTGTGCCATTCTCAACCTTGAAGAATTTTAAGGATGGAACGATTACCGATGCCCAGTTTGACGCCTTACTGAAACCGGGTCTAGATGCGAGTCAGTATGGAGGTGATATCAAAGCATGGGTAAAAAACGACACGAACTATGCCAAAATCATGGGCTTGATTGTGTTAACCAATCCCACAGCGGCAAGCGATCTCTGTCGGTTCGATCAACTTGAATTTCGCTATGCCAAACCAGATAACGCTACCAATCAACTGCGTGCCTTTGAATATGTCCGTCTGATTCGCTTTATTCGCCTCTGGAAGAAGCTGGGATGGACCATTGAGCAAACAGATAAGACAATTACTGCTCTCTACCCAACTACGCAACTTCCTAACGATGCCGATGATGCGGTTAACTTACAGCGGTTGGATACAGGCTTTTTGACACTGCTGCCGCGTCTGGGCTACATCAAACAGGTGATGGATTTACTGAACCTGAACTTGAAAAAGGATCTGCCGTCGTTGCTCGCTTGCTTTGCCGCGATCGATACCCACGGGATGACATCCCTCTATCGCCAAATGTTTCTGAGTCCGTCACTCCTAAAGCAGGACAGCGCATTTGCAGATGATGGATACGGCAATTTCCTCACAGATAATACCCAGAAGCTCATAGCGCATCGTGAGTTGCTCCGTGCAGCATTTCTGTTAACGGATAATGAGTTTACTCAGATCATTACCTCGCTCGGTTTCGATGCAAATACTCCGCTGAATCTCGATAATATTAGCGGTATCTTTCGGCATGGCTGGCTGGCAAGAAAACTAAAACTCAGTGTGCAGGAATTCTTGCTCCTAACCCAATCTACAGGCTTTACTCCCTTCATTGCTCCCGATCCAGCAAATCCACCCATCCTGCGATTGATTGAGTTGGTGAATCGCCTGCGCCAAGTTTCCCTAAAACCTGTCCAGGCACTCTATTTAATCTGGAATCAGGACATCAGCGGTAAGTCTGTGCCGTCTGAGACTGAAATTCTGGGGTTTGCTCGATCGCTGCGAACCGGTTTTGCGGCGATTGAAAGTGAATTTGCCCTCACCACCGATCCAGACGGTCAGATTGCCCACAGTCGCATGGCATTGGTCTATGGCAATGAAGCGACCGACTTCTTCTTTGGTCTATTAGGCAACACACTCACCACCACCGTCACTTACAGCCACGGTCAGCCAACTTTAGAACAGCCCATTCTCGATGTTGCCCCCGGACGGCTTGCCTATGATGATTTCCGCAAGCAGCTTATCTTTAAGGGTGTTCTTACCCCAACGCTCCGTGATGCGCTGAAGGCAGTTGCTGGAGTCACTGCCCAGTTTCAAGCCGCCGTCGATAGCCTCTATACCGAGAACCAGCAGACCATCAATCCATTTTTCGATCGCTATCCTGAACTGCAACCTCTATATGCAGCTTATGCATTTTTTGGAGAGTTGAAAACCTCTGTCGGTTACACCCACGGTCAATCAACGCTGGAGAAACCAATTTTAGATGTTGCTCAGGGGCAACTGACCTACGACGATACCCTTCATCAGCTCTCCTACTTGGGTGTGTTAGCTACGGATAAGCGTGATGCACTCAAAAATGTCCCAGGAGTGTCAGCCCAATTCCAAGCAGCAGTAGACAATCTCTACACGGCTAATCAAAACAGCATTCAGGGATTTTTCCTGCTTTACCCAGTACTTGCGCCACAGAGGGAGTCCTATTTAGCTGCTAACAATTCAATTGAGCAACGATCTACCGTTCTCTTAGCTAATTTTTTGCCAGAGCTAAAACGGCGACGTAAACAACAACAAGCAATGCAGGTGCTCAGTGCCGCCGCTAAAGCTGACGTGAGTTTTGCCAGTAGTTTGGTCGATAATGCAACCGTCCTTCATGCTGCTCAGAACAATACCCAACCTGCACTCAATGACCTGCTAGCCCTGGAAACAATGGGACTGGCAGCACAGTTTTTCTTCCGCGATACAGCAGCCGGTGCCGTCGATCTGAGTCGGAATGCGGAAGCCAACCTTAACTATGCGGCAACTGGGAGCCATCCCCTGCCTGCCAATTCAGTCCCTGCTAATGCGATCTCCGGTATCTGGAGTGGCTATCTGGAAGCTCCGGAGAACGGATTCTATAACCTACGGATTGAAGCCGATGCTGGGGCAACCATAACACTGAAATTGGCAGGTACACCCATTCCTCTGACACAAAATGGCACGCGCTGGAGCAACAGCACCCCGATTGAGTTACGGGCAGGAACACTGTATGCGATCGACCTCAAAGCAGAAAAGATCAAGGACACCCTGAGTGTTCGCTGGCAAACAGCGGGACGGGGTTGGGAAGTGATTCCGTCGGCATATCTATACTCCGCCACCTTAACCTCACGCCTTCGCACTGCATATATCCGATTTTTGAAAGTCACGTCATTGGCGACTGCACTAAAACTGACGGCAAATGAGATCGCTTACCTTGCTGCCCAAGCCAGCTACCAAATTAATAGTCAGGGGTGGTTGAACAATTTGCCCGTTACCGGAAGTCCTGACAACGCCACCTCCACAGCCCTTCTTACAGCTTTCAATGGCTTGCTTGACTTTGCTCGCATCAAAGCTGAACTTTCCCCCGACGACGAGCGTCTGCTTACAGTTCTCAAAGACCCGGCAACACCAATCCAGAAAGACCTAACGACAACTACACCGAACCCTAATAGTTTGCCATTTAGTTTGCTGTTTAGCCTGACTCGATGGGAAACCAACTCGCTTGATGCGCTGCTGACTCACTTTGGTAAAGTCATTGGCGATTTGAGTCAAATTGAAACCTTTGATCGCATTTACAATGCCTACCAGATTGTGAGGCAGATCGGTATTCCGGCAACTGCACTGATTCAAGCGACGACCAACGAACCCACCGCCGCAACCGTCCGCGATTTCCAGGCAGCTCTGCGTGCCCGTTATGACGAGAGTACCTGGCTTCAGGTTCTGAAACCGATCAACGATGAAATGCGTCGGCTCCAGCGAGATGCTCTGGTTTCTTACATCCTGCATCAAATGCGGAGTAACCCTGCAACGGCTCACATCGATACACCCGATAAGCTGTTTGAATACTTCCTAATGGATGTGCAGATGGAACCCTGTATGCAAACATCCCGCATTCGTCACGCGCTTTCATCCGTGCAGCTTTTCATTGAACGTTGTTTGATGAATCTAGAACCACGAGTTGCACCTTCATCTTTTCAATCAAAGCAACGAAAGCAATGGGAATGGATGAAACGTTATCGCGTTTGGGAAGCCAACCGAAAGGTCTTTCTCTACCCAGAAAACTGGTTGGAACCAGAATTGCGTGATGACCAGTCGCCCTTCTTCAAAGAAACCATGAGCGAACTGCTCCAGGGAGACATCACTGAAGACCGGGCAGCCGAAGCTTTACTCAACTACCTGACTAAACTAGAGGAGGTCGCAAAGCTGGAACCCTGCGGCATTCATTATGTGGAAAATGACCCAGGGACGGCTGATGATATTGCCCATGTCGTTGCTCGTACCACAGGAGCCAGTCGCAAGTACTTCTACCGTCGGCGTGAATATGGCTACTGGACACCCTGGGAGCAAATCAAGCTTGATATTGAAGATAATCCAGTACTACCAGTGGTGTGGCGCGATCGCCTCTTCCTGTTCTGGCTTCGGATTATCAAGCAAACCCCACTGGATACTTCTAAAGTGGCGTCCTCTCCTGGTCCAACAGGTAACAATAACCAGGAAAAGACCCTAGCCAATGTCACGTTAAGTGAAACCAAGCAAAGTGCTCGGAACGATGCCCAAGCTGCTACTCAGATGACAGTACAGGCTGTTCTGTGTTGGAGTGAGTATTTCAACGGCAAATGGCAACCCGTCCGCACCTCAGATGTCGCTCAACCGCTCGGTTTAGGTCTGTATGATATCTCTGGGACAAATGCTTTCGATCGCTCAAAGCTACAGCTTTCTGCCTTTTTCTGGACAGAAGACACTTTACGTATCATCGTCAGTAATCAAATTGGAGCGGGAGCTTCATTTTTCCTGTACAACACACACAGTTCACCAGAACTGAGGAATGAGAAAAAGAATCGCCATTTTGCTCCCAAACGAATACTTGATACAGGGACAGACACGCTCAAAATCAACTACCCCAATTCCAGCATTACTCAATCCATTCTTAAAAACAGCATCGGAGCTGGCACACTCGATCCCCATCATCCGTTGACTGGAAATCCCTGGGATGCTCCCTTCTTTTATTGGGATAGTCGTCATGTCTTTTATGTAACGACATCACAGCGGATTATTCAAATTCCTTGGTGGTTTGACTTCGGTGTTGTTGTTTCTCCATCTGTTGGAAAGCTCGACATTCCGCCATTGGTGCTTCCACCCGTGAAGGTGATTCCTGATCCGATTGGTCCTGTGATTAAACAACCAGGGTTCGGAGTTGTTGATCCGTCACCAATCGAGCGATATGTCACGCAAGATGCCTATATCAATCGGGGAGTTGGAAGTATGGGAACTGTGCGTTTTGGCAATCAAGAAATTGGTCCAGCGGGCAGTCAAGTCAATGTCATTCGGACACGCTAAGGAGAAACAAGATTATGGCAACAAATACAATCGCGCAATTCGGATTTCATAACTACAAAGATGCGCTGGTGAACAGTCAACTAACCTGGTTACAGTGGGAGGACTTTACTTATACCTTTGAAAACTTTTTCCATCCCTTTGTCAGTGAGTTGATTCAGCAGGTGAACCGGGCATCGGTTCCTGGGCTACTAGACCCAAATTATCAGCAAAGTCTAACGACTGAATTCTTTGATAACTTCTACACAGAGTTGACAGATTTTCTCACCCACATCAATCACTTTCCGAAGGAGATTGATCTGCGGGATGGTGGTCCTTATGCCAACTACGACTGGGAACTGCTATTTCACATTCCGCTGACGATCGCGGTTCATCTCAGCAAAAATCAGCGATTTGCCGAAGCTCAACGGTGGTTCCACTTTATCTTTGACCCCACCTGCACCGATACTTCAGTACCGACTCCACAGCGGTTCTGGAAGTTTCTTGCCTTCCGTAAGGCGGATGGCGCAAAGCAAATTGATGAACTGCTAACGTTGCTTAGCAAGCCAGATGCTGAATGTTCTTCAACTGAGCAAGACCTGAAAAGAAAAGTTTTGTCCGGCTATGAAGCGATTAAGAACAAACCCTTTCAACCCCATGCTGTAGCGCGAACTCGTCAGATTGCCTATCAGTACTGTGTGGTAATGAAGTATCTGGACAACCTGATCGCTTGGGGCGACAGTCTGTTCCGGCAAGACACGATCGAATCGATTAACGAAGCAACCCAAATCTATGTGCTAGCAGCAAACCTACTAGGAGAACGCCCACAGCGTATTCCATCACTAGGAAAAGTTCAACCTAAAACCTTTGCTCAGCTTAAAGCTAAGGGACTCGACCCAATGGGCAATGCCCTCGTAGAACTGGAAGGGAAGTTTCCCCTCAACCTGGGATTGCCGCAAACTCAATCGTCTGATCCAGGTGTAGCTGCTCCCCTATTTGGCATCGGGCGCACTCTGTATTTCTGCATTCCGCGTAACGATAAGCTGCTGAGTTATTGGGATACGGTGGGCGACCGCCTGTTCAAGATCCGTAATTGTTTGAATATCGAAGGGGTGTTCCGTCAGCTTGCCCTGTTTGACCCACCGATCGACCCTGGAATGTTGGTTAAAGCCGCCGCCGCAGGCATTGATATTGGTTCAGTCATCAATGGCTTAAATCAACCCCCCAGTCCGGTGCGAACTCCACTAATCATCCAGAAGGCTCTGGAACTTTGTGCAGAAGTGCGGAGCCTCGGTTCAGCTTTGTTGTCTGCAATTGAGAAAGGCGAGAGTGAGCAGTTGGCACTGTTACGCCAGAGCCACGAAATCAAGATTCAGCAGATGACCCAAGATGTGCGCTTTTTGCAGTGGAAGCAAGCACAGGAATCTACACGCTCTCTCCTCACTAGCCGCGCAACAGCTTTAGAGCGACTCCACTACTACCAGCGATTGCTAGGATTACCAGCCGACACTAATGCACTAGATACATTACCATTGGACTTCGAGCATTTATCGTTGACCGAGGAGAATTTTGATCAGAACTATGCCGCGCTGGTTGGACAATATGATAAAACTCTGGCTCTTCAGACCCTGCCAAATCTGACGATCGCTGGAGGTTCTTCTCCCTCTAACCAGTCTGGTGCATCAGGGCAAGGGGCACTTTACCTGAACAGCAAAGAAGATGCTGAGTTAAACACGCTCCTACCGACCGCAAGGGATACAGGATTGGCTGCTTCTGTTGTGGAAGCAGTCGGGGCGGCATTAGCTTTTATTCCAGACGCAAAAGGTAATTTGCATTTCTGGGGATTGGGTGGAACGATTGATGTCAAAGTTGGCACAGCAATCACCAAGTCGGTTGAGATTGCAGCCAGAATCCTGAGGATGATTTCTGTCTATAATCAGGAACAAGCCAACATTGCAGCCAAAACTGCTTTGCATGAACGTCGGGCTGATGATTGGCTTTTACAGTACAATCTTGCTGCCCATGAACTGATGCAGATTGGACGACAAATTCTCACTTCTCTAATTGCAGAACAAATTGCCCATCACGAATATCTGACCATCCAACAGCAGATCGAGCAGTCACAGGAGACTGAACGTTTCCTAAACGAGAAGTTTACCAATCAAGAACTCTATGCCTGGATGCAGGGTGAACTTTCGCGCCTCTACTACGAGTACTACCGTTTTGCGTTTGATACGGCTCGTAAAGCAGAACAAACCATGAAGCGAGAGTTAATGCGCCCCGAAGTGGATGCAACTGACTATATCAAATTCAACTACTGGGATGGTGGACGTAAAGGCTTACTCTCGGGTGAGGCGCTCTATCTCGATGTGAAGCGGATGGAGATGGCTTACCACGAGAACAACAAGCGGGAATTGGAACTGACTAAACACATTAGCCTGCTTCAAGTGAGTCCTCGCGCATTGCTGCAATTACGCACTACTGGCAGTTGTACAGTTTCCCTCCCCGAAGAATTGTTCGATATGGATGGTCCCGGACATTACCTACGGCGCATCAAAACTGTTGCCGTTACGATTCCTTGTGTGACTGGCTCCTATACCAGCGTGAATTGTACGCTGACGCTGCTGAAAAGCTCAATTCGCAAAAACGCCCTGTTAAAGGATGGTAACTATCCGCGTGAGGACAGCGAGGACGATCGCTTCATTGATTCCTTTGGCAACCTCCAATCTATTGTCACCAGCACCGGACAGTCTGACAGCGGGCTATTTGAGACGAATTTGCGTGACGATCGCTACCTACCCTTTGAAGGTTTAGGAGCCATCAGTGAATGGAAACTGGAACTTCCTGCTAATCCCAGCAAGGGTGATCCGCTTCAGTTCGACTACGACACGATTACTGATGTCATCCTACATATGCGCTATACCGCTCGTGATGGTGGAAGGTTGCTGAAGAACGCGGCGATTGCCAATGTAAAAGAACAGATCGATGCAGCTCAGACAGTTGGTTCTGTGCGGCTCTTCTCCTTGCGCCATGAATTTCCCACAGAATGGGCAAAGTTTAAGAGTGCCAAAATTGAAGGAGAGACTAAGACAGCAGAGCTAACGCTGAATCTTAGAGCAGAGCATTATCCTTTCTGGAGTCAGGGGCATCTGGAAGCAGTTAAACGGTTAGACTTCTTTGCTGAAACCGTGAAAAATACGGTGGATATCAGCACCAACGCAGATGGTACAGGCAGTAAAGATAGCTTGCTCAAAGATGCAGGTTTAGGAAATTTGAGGACAGGCAAGTTGACAAACATTCCACTCCCAGCCCCAATCAGTCAATTTACGCTTTACTTCAATGACAACTCGATGGAAGAACTCTGGCTAGCAGTAAGGTGGGGCAAAGCAGATTGAACACAGTTGCGGTTAGGCTGATGTCATGCTAATGGATGCTCGAAGGTAGCGGAGATCTCCGCTCTTTTCATCATCTGCCACTGCTCACGTGAACTGATAACTGAGGGAGAGAATGGCGATCGCCATTCTCACTCTGGCAGTTCCTATCTCTCTAGATAGATGTCAAAATACTTCGACTCTCAACAGAGAGCATTGGAGTCATAGCGAGACTTTAATGGAAAAGCAATGTGTTAAGAAACTTTGCTAAAAGTTTTCCTATGGCTTTCACCGTTTGCAGGATTCAAAAAATCAAGAGTTGGGGGGAACTAGGCGGTAGCGAACAGCATACCACTAGAAACAGAGAAACTCCCAATGCCGACCCATTCGTATCAAATATCCGCTTGATTGGCACTGCTAATGACCCAGACCTCGCCACTCTGGTACAAGAAAAAATTGGCAATCAAAAGATTCGGAAAAATGCCGTCTTAGCTGTAGAATTTATCCTTTCTGCCAGTGCTGAATACTTCCGTCCCGATAACCCCTCCCAGGCAGGAGCTTATGACCCCAAGCGCCTAAACGACTTTGCCGATGCCGCCACCCAATGGCTACAGTCGCAGTACGGCGATAGAATTGTCCGCTCTGAGTTACACTTGGACGAAGCTACTCCACACATTCACGCCTATCTGGTGCCACTGGATGAGCGAGGGAAATTGAATTGTCGGGCGCTGTTTGGTGGCAGTAGGAAAAAACTATCAGAACTTCAGGATAGCTTTGCTCGCGCTGTGCAACATTTGGGCATAGAGCGAGGAATCAAAGGTAGTCAAGCTACTCACACCGAAGTCAAGGATTACTACGCTGATATTCACCGTGACTCGCTCAATATCAATCTAGAACAGCTACCAAAGCCACTTCTGAGTGAAAGCGCTGCTAGTTATCGAGAGCGCGTGCAGAAGACTTTGCAGCCACTCTTTGAGATTATCAATCACCAACTCAGCGATCGCCAACGGCTACTCAAACAAAAAGAGGAGCTAAAGCAGACAACTCTCTCCAGTGAGAAGGAAAGGCAGAAGTTAGAGCAGCGCCTTCACCAACAAGACGCATTAATGCACAACTGGAAGGAATTAGCGAACCAGTTGCGAGATTTGCCCCTGGAGGATGTCGCCTACGAATTGGGACTTGACCCAGATACTAAAGGTAAAAATAGATGGAAAGGTCAGGGTCACATCATTCATATCACCGACTCTAAATTCTACGACTTCTCAGGCGAGCAACGGGGCGGAGGGGGTGCAATTGATTTAGTGATGCACGTCAGACAGTGTGAGTTTAAGCAGGCTATTGCTTGGTTGAGCGATCGCTTTGGGTCTTCAGGTATGCTTCGAGCTGTGACTCACCAGGCAAGGAGTCAGGCACTACAGATTAGCAAAGATGAGCCAGCTCCCAAGTTTGTGCCGCCAGTGCCAGATGAAAGTCAATGGCTTTCTGTACAACACTACCTGACCCATGAGCGCCAACTGCCCTCTGACTGGGTAAAGGCTCTACACCAGCAGAAATTGGTCTATGCTGACTCTAAGCAAAATGCAGTATTCCTTCAGCGCTCTCTAGATGGGGAAACCACAGGAGCGTTCTTGAGGGGAACAGTAGGTAAACATAACACCTTCCTTGGGTTAGCTCCTGGTAGCAAGCGTTCTGCCGGTTGGTTTTATGTGAGATACGGCAGAAGTGAAACTGATTTAATTGAGAGGGTAGTGCTACTCAAGTCTCCCATCGATGCCATCTCATTCCTTAAATTAGATTATCCACCCAAGACTAAAACACTCTATTTGACTGCTGACAGCGCTCGGAGCTTACCTCTAGACTTTCTCAAAAAGATACCCACCCTCATCGCCGCATACGACAATGACTCAGCAGGAGACGAGATAGCAAGACAAATCAAACAGCTTCTGCCCCAAGCGACCAGAGTCAGACCGAAGGCGAAAGATTGGAACGAGGAACTGAAGCAACAGCAACAGCAACAACCAAAACAGCAGTGGCAGGAACAAGAGCGCTAGTAGCGTTGCTTTCTGTAAGGTTTTACTCAACTCTAATAGCATTTCTTAATTTAAGAGTTGTGATATATATCACTAGCAGGAAATGATTACAATCATGGGGATTTATTCATTTAATCACAGCTCTTGATACGGCTTTTAATATAGATTTCTACCTCTTATTTTACCTGAAGAAGAATTTTACTTTTATTTTTATTTGTCAAGGGATTGAGTCACTTTAGTGGCTAATCTACATCATAAGTTTTTAAAGTTTTACGGATTCTTTACGAATCTATGTTGTTGCTTTGCAATATTTTTATCTAGCAAACAAATAATAAATATTAGATGCCTCAAAAAACAAAAACAATTATCTGACAAGCAGGAAGTTTAGTAAAGCTCAGTATTTGAGAAGTAAACCTTATGATTCAACCAACAGAACTATTTCCTCAAAACTCAGAATCTTCCCTTCTTGAAACCCCAGAAAAAATCCCACTCGCTAAATCAACTCGCTGGCATTATAAACATTACTCTTGCGCCGCATACCAACTTCCCAACGGAGAGTTGGTGATGAGCGATCGCCAAGCATCAAGACCAGTTAAACAGTCCAAGAGAGATGTTAAAGAATTCATGGAATCACACAGTTTAGAAAGTATCCTTGTACAAATTCCTAACCGAAAAGTTATTTCGGCTTACTCATTAAGTACTGTTGCTATCTACTGGAGATATCTTTTAGATTCTCGTTTGATCTCAGAACAGCTAGCAGACCAATATGAATGGAAAGATATTATCGAATCTTTACAACATCCAGGTGAGGCAACTCTTTTATCAACAAGTCAAGAAGAGCAAGAAACTGAATTTACTGTCACGCCAGCTAATCCTATCGTTTTAGAATTACAAAGGAAACTACTATTGGAAGTTCTGATTTTACCCAAGAGAGAATATCGAATCAGTCCGGAATCTGGTCTGGGAGTAATTGGAGTTTTGGAGAATTGGTTGCAAGAACTCCCTAACTCTCCTAGGAAATTAAAAACTTTGCTGCAAAGAGGCTTTTCTGGAGAGTCAAAACTCTGCCAAGTCAACACGACAAAAGAGTCAAAAATTGTAGAAAGTCTCAGCCTTAACGATTGGCTAACTATTTGGGAGGTCTTTGCCTTTCGTGGTAACAGCAAAGCTGCCGCTGTTCTCAAGGCTTGTGCTAAACAAAACATTCCTCTACGAGTTGAGGCTGCGCTCAAACCCTACTCAATACAAGAGCGCTTTCTCTACTCAAAAACTTTAGCTTGACATTCTCTCCTCCTTTCCCCCTAATTGTTACAGTAGTTTTCGCTTGGGTAAGCCACACTCCTCTGGATGGCAAGGTTGGTAAGAGCGATACACATAGGATGAGAGGAGAGGTACACTCGATAGATTGGCAGCGATTGCGCGTTAGCGTTTGTGTAGCATGGTGCGCTAGCAGCTCTCGCGAAACGAAGTCTAGCGCACCAGCTCTCGCTGAGCTGCCTATCGTTTAGGAATCAGTAAACCAATTTTCTAGCTGAATATCTTGGAAATCAGCGTAGTCTGCCTGATTGTTCGTCACCAGAATCAGATTGTTAACAACCGCGATCGCCGCAATCTGTCCGTCAACATAAGATCTCGAAACCATGAAAGCAGAAACCTTTGGTGGATGAGAGCGATTAATTTTCCAGATGGATAGGATAGGACGTATGATGATATACACCAGAAGTGAACTCGTATCGGCACCAAGGTAAAGGCTGTACCACAGTCATCATTCAAAAGCGGGACGTGTCTTTTAAGAAATTCCTTATAGAAAGTATTTTTGAGCCGGATATGGTAGTCATCCCAATGAAGCTATAGAAAATCATTAACCTTACCCCTTCTACGATGGAACTCTTTTTTGCAGAGGTTTTGCAATGCTTAGCAAGCACTGGAAATTTCAAGCAGCTATATTGACGATCTTAGGTGTGCTGTTTGCTATAACTTTACCTCTGTTAACCAATATCAAAGCACTTTCTCAAACTCCATCAGTTCCGTTACCTATTGCTCAATGCACTGATGTAGAGATTCAACAGCATATCGAGCAACTAGGCAATGGTGAGCCTTCTGCTTTTGAGGGGCTAGTATCGTGTAAATCGAAAGCTGTGCCTGCTCTCATCAAAGCTCTCAAAAATCAGGATAAAGACGCTCGTCTTATTATAATTTCTGTGCTGGGGCAAATTGGTTCACAAGCAGCACCAGCAATACCTTCTTTAACTGAATTCCTAAAGGATGAGAGTAGTGATGTTCGTATCATTACTGTTCAGACTTTAGGAAAAATAGGTAAAGACGCAGTTCCGGCTCTAATTACTGCTCTTAAAAGAGAAGATGGATATGCTAGTCCTGTTCCTTCTTCCGATGCCATAGATGTTCTAGGGGAAATAGGCAAAGATGCAGTTCCCGCACTAATTGCCGCTCTCAAAGATGAAGATTGGGGTATTGGTAACGGTGCTGTTAGTGCTTTGGGGAAAATAGGTAAAGATGCAGTTCCTGCGCTATTTACTGCTCTCAAAGATGAAAATAGCATCACCCGCTCTAGAGCAGCTAGTGCTTTAGCAGAAATTGGTGTAGAAGTAATTCCTGACTTGATACAAGCTCTTGAAGATAACGATAGTAAAGTCCGCTCTGGAGCGGCTGATGCTCTTGGGGATATAGGCTTCGAGGCGAAAGCTGCTGTTCCCGCTTTGATGACGGCTTTTCAAGACACAGATAGTAAGGTACGCTCCTCAGCAGCTTATGCGTTAGTCCAAATTGGCATCGAACCCAAATTTGCTGTTTCTGTGTTGAGGACAGTTATTCATGATCAAGTCGCACCCAAAAAATCTGCTTTTCCTGTTATTGTTCGCGTTTCCCCTCAAAACTTACGCGAATTTACCAATAACAATACTCGTGAGACTCCAGAGCGAGCGTGGACAAAAGGTATAGTACGCTCTTGGGCTATTCTGGCTCTAGCAGACACTGGTGTAGAAGCAATCCCTGACTTAATTCAAGCTCTCAACGATAGAGAGCCTTTTGCTTTTTTTCACAGTGAAGAGCGTGCTTTAAGAAAAATAGGTAAAGATGCTGTTCCAGCTCTAATTGCTGATCTTCAATCTCAAGAGAGCCGTACCCGCTCCAGGGCAGCTTATGCATTAATGCAAATAGGTAAAGATGCCCAATCTGCTGTTCCAGCTCTAATTACTGCTCTCCAAGATGAAAATAGTGATGTTCGTTTCAGCGCAGCTATTGCCATATTCAAAATTGGCGGCAACCCAAAGGACGTAATTCCAGAGTTGATTCCTGCTATAAAATATGAGCATATTGGTGGCTACTTATGTGGACCTAACTCTGTCCTTGCTCATGAAGCTTTAGTAGAAATTGGTAAAGACGTAGTTCCAGTGTTAATTGCTGCCTTAAATGATAAGTATGTAGGTTTTAAATATGGTGCTGTGGTAGCTCTAGGAGAAATAGGTGCAGATGCAAAAGATGCTGTGCCTGAACTGACTAAAATTTTCTTAGATCGAAATGAAGATATATGGATGCGCGATGAAGCCATAAAATCACTAAAAAAAATCAACTCAAGTGAAGCTATTTCAATTGTGGAGAGATATAGAAAAACAACTGACGAAATATCGCATTGGGTAGCACAACATCCTAATCTGGGCATATGTGTCCAAGATCCTGCACCTCCAGTAAGGGAAGCAACAACCGCCTACGTGAGTGCCAGACCCCCTGCAATATGCCGAATCCGAGCAATACGGGCTGTACTAAGATGGAAATGCCCCTAGTTGGACGGATGAACAGTAATGGCATACGAATTTCACGGTGCTAATTTACGGGGTGCGGATTTTAGAGGAAAGAACTTGGCGGGGGCTGACTTTAGCTATGCCAACATCCGAGGCGCAGACTTCAGTAATGCTATTCTCGTCGGTGCTAACTTCAGCTATGCCAAAGCTGGTTTACCAACATCCAAGACTATTTACCTAATTGTCTTATCACTCATTCTTTCATTATTCGCCGGATTAATTTCTGCTTATGCTGGTGCTATTGTTGGTGACTTATTAAGTAATGACATCTATGGACATTCCTTTTTTGGATTTGTCGCTTTAATCACTTTAGTAATATTTTTGATTGTTATTTTCTGGCAAGGCTTAGGAGCAACACTGGCAATCGTAGCTGAAGCAGTAGCAGCTTGCTTAATTGCGGCAATTGCATTTTTTCCAGAAAATCAAGCTGGACACAATCTTTCAGTTGGCTCAATCTTGACGGCAGTTACTTTAGCCGGGACTATGGCTGGGGTTGGTCATATGGCTGTAGCTGTAGCTGTAGAGAGAATCCTGGCTCTACCTGGGGCTAGAGCTTTAATCCTATTCATCGCATTGATGGGTGCTGTGCTGGGAACTCTGTTTGGAGTCAAAGCCGAGGAATCCACACCTCTTGAAAATGTGTTTGTTGCTTTCTTGGTAACTGTATTTGTTGCCTTAGTCGCGATCGCATCGGGTATCTATGTTGGCTGGCAAGCTGTAACTGGAAACAGAAAATATAAGATAATTTATTCACTTGCGATCGCCATTGTTGCCAAAGGAGGAACCAGCTTTCGGGGTGCGAACTTAACTGATGCCGACTTTACCCAAGCAACCCTCAAAAGCGTAGACTTCAGAAACGCGACTCTCACCCGCACTTGTTGGTTTCAAGCCCAAAATATTGATCGCGCTCGCGGAGAAGGCACATATCTAGAAGATGCAAGGGTGCGGCAGTTAGCGATTACAAAAGATGGTCAAATTCAAACCTTTGCTTACCTCAGTCTACGCGATTTAAACCTTAAAGATGCCAACTTGCAATCTGCTAGCTTCATCAGTACAGATTTGAGTGAAGCCACGTTGCAAAATGCCAATTTAAAAGGGGCAAAGCTTGTCCAAACCCAGCTCTATCAAGCTACCCTAATAGAAGCTTGCTTAACGGGAGCTTGCATTGAAAACTGGGGAATTTCAACCGATACTCGACTAGATGGGGTAAAGTGCGAGTATGTCTATATGCGACTGCCAACAGAAGACGATCCAGACCCTTGGCGTAAACCGGACAAGCGAAACGAAACGTTCAAAGAAGGAGACTTTGCTGACTTTATTACCCCCATTATTAAAACCCTTGACCTTTATCAAACTCAAGATGTTGATATGCGTCAGATCGCCAAGAGGTTCAAAACGCTCGACCTATTTCACTATGATGGCATCGATCCAACGGCTGCTGCGATCGCAGTCACTCAGTTAGCCGTAAATCACCCAGAAGCCGAGTTAGAAGTTGTAGCGTTAGAGGGACGAGGTCAAGAAAAGATTCGACTTCAAGCTATAGTTGCAAGTGATGCGAATCGCTCTGAACTGTACACGGAGTATTTTGAAAAATACACTGAGATTAAATCTTTATCTTATTCTGACCTTCAAGCACTCTTGCTCGGAATAAAAGAAAAAGATGAACGGATTCAGAGTTTAGAAAAATTATTAGAAAATGCTATACAGCAGCCTAAGTTTTATGTAGAGACGTATCAAAATCAAGGAGAATTTGCCATGTCACAAAGTAAAGGAAACATCAACATCAGTGGTACACAGGGGAATGTCAGTGGTGTTGCCGCCGCAGGTGAAGATTTATCCATGACAGGAGTCGCGATGGGTGAGATTAGCGGCAATGTCACTAATACTATCAAACAGTTGCCTGACTCTACTGAACCAGACAAACCGGGCATTAAGAAACTGCTTACAGAACTTCAATCTGCCATTGAAGCTGATACTAACCTCAGTGATGAGGACAAAGCCGAAGCCTTGGAGCAGGTAAAAGCCATTGCCGAAGCGGGTCAAAAGCCGGAAGATGGAGCTATGCAGAAAATGGCAAAAAATGCAATGAAGTTTCTAAAAGGAACAATTGCAGACTTGCCATCCACAGTGGAGCTTGTTCAAACTTGCGGCAAGCTGTTACCTCTCATCACTAAGTTTTTCGGCTTGCCATAAGTTAGCAGGGGTGTTGGCGATTCCTTCCCTCTGTGCGACTAGAGTGCGATCACCCAACGCCGTAGCGATTGAGTTAATAAAGGAAACCCAACATCTACTTTTGTCAAACACGCTTGCTTGTGAACAGATAGCAGGAGCAATCACAGGTAAGATTCTGACCTGCACTCCTTGCTTCAACTTCAGCTTTTTGATTGTGCCTGCGGGCAATTCAACGACACGATCGACCACTACCTCTGACTTATAGAGAGGACAGGTGTTCGTTTGACAAGGAGGCAAGGATGGTGCGACCGTTACCACACGTCCTTGGTACAAAGAAACGACATCCAAAGGCATAAACATATTCTTCATCCAAACCGTTACCGGACGGGGTGGGTTGACAGGAAATAACATTCCCTTGTCAGGAGGCAAAGAATGCCGATAGCTCAGTCCTTTGGTTTGTTGTTCCGATGTCGTGGCAACCTCTAAATTAATAGTTTGTCCGCTCACAACCAAACGCGCCCCCAATGGCAAAACTTGAGGCTGTCGAGAATAGAGTGTAATAGCAACAGATACAACAGAAAGCCCAAATAAACTGATTCCTATAGCCCAACCCAACCTATCCAACCAGACACTTACTCTCCCCAAACTAAGCGGATTGATTCGCGTTTGACGTGAGGGTTTCTCCCCAGAATGACTGAATGGGTGGTGCATAAATAGATTGGTCCTCGCTGCTAGAAGGTTGAGCCACATAACGCGCCTCATTCTCAATCGCTATAACTCGGTCGGGGTCACGCACATAAAGAGGAGTAATCGCTTCCCGTTCCTCCAACAACTCCTGCAACCCAAGAAGACTGCGCTGTCCCTTGTAGAAAACTTTTCTTGCTGCTTTCTCCACAATCCGAGCTAATTCTGCACCCGTACAATTAACAGTTTTTCCCAGTAGAATCTTCCATTCTTGTTGCGTTAGCGGACCATCCCCATCCTTGTAGCGCTCATCAAACCGTGAAGCGTGCAACTGAAGAATTTGCTTGCGTTCAATTGCTGTTGGAAATCCCACATAAAAAATTTCGTCAAAACGCCCAACGCGAGTTAGTTCTGGAGGGAGAGATTTAAG
This sequence comes from Allocoleopsis franciscana PCC 7113, assembly GCF_000317515.1. GTDB lineage: Bacteria > Cyanobacteriota > Cyanobacteriia > Cyanobacteriales > Coleofasciculaceae > Allocoleopsis > Allocoleopsis franciscana. Next base: position 141,147 of record NC_019739.1, read on the forward strand.
ACGGTTTAATGTGGCAATGACAAACGTTGCTGACTGCTTTTCCTGTAACCAAGTCAGCAATACCCCCAGCAACGCCCTAGAATTAACATCCTCTCCCCTATCATTTGAAGCCGTAAACAACTTATCGAACTCGTCAAAATACACCACTGCTGGAACACAAGCTTCTACTCGAGCAATTAAACGCTTTAGATAGGCAGCACCCCTACTACTAATCGCCCCAACATCCACACTAATTAGCGGAAAGCCTAACTCACGAGCGCTCACCTTCGCCGCCAATGTTTTCCCTGTCCCCGGTGGTCCTACAAGCAACCATCCTTTGGGCAGGGGGATATTGTGCTCTCTCGCCTCAGGAGAATAATCGGATTTCATCTCAAATAGCGCTGCTTTCAATCGATCCAATCCTCCAAAATCTGGAACATTGGGCTGGTTTATGAACTCTAAGCCAACAGAGCGTAAACGCTCAACTTTGTAGTCTAATAAAATCGACAGTAAAGAAACATTATGACCCTGATTTAGCTCTAAACCAAAGCGCAATCCAATTCGTATCTCTTCAAGACTTAAACCCGAAGCGGCTAGAGAAAGCGTTTTCAGGTCAGATTCCTTGTCTAAGTTGCTGTTTTTAGTTGGGAGTAAGGAAGGCAAAAATTCCTTGAGAAACTTACTGATAACCTGCATAGAAGGAAGCGGATTCCATACTTCAGGGATTAGCCCAGCCAGCCGACTAGGTAACTCCACCTCTTCTGTACCGAGAAGCAGTAAATATTTACGCACAGAACTAGATTTGAACTCATCAAAAATGTTGATAAGTTGAGAACTAATTTGTGTGGCTCGTTCGCGAGATATACTATCAGCCGTTGGGGAGATACTACATAACGACTGTAAGTTCTCTAGCACAAATACACCTTCATGAGGACAATCTATTAAAAAGTCAAGAATGCTCAGACAGTCATGACCGGATAGGTCAAACCCATCACATACAGAATTGAATTGAAGGCAACATGTACCATTTAATTGTTGGACTTGCTTGAACTTTCTCTGACCCAAATTCCACAGATAAACCGGAAGATTTAGAGGCGCAGCAAAATTACTTTCAATCCATGAAAGCGTGGACATACGCTCAATTAGTTGTGTTTGGATGGAAACCACTGGCGACCAAGAATCAACTAACGATTTAAGTTCTTGCAACTTCATTGCCTTACTTCTCACTTAATTCCTTTCCCAAGCAAGCTGTTGAGTTCTCTGAGTCGGAACTGCTCTGTTATGCTGAACGGCAGAATTCAACGTGGGTAACATCTGCTCGAAATGGGCTAAATCGCGATCGCTCATTCTTACCCGCAATTGACCTCCAGCCTGAACCAATAGCGGCCCCCGACCGTCTTTTGCATCAATCCTCACCCGACCATCTGGTGTTGCCAACCACCGATAAGAGAGCTTTCCATCCACCTGTACTTTTGAACCAGCACTCCTGGCATATTGACTTAATGCCTCAGTAACAGCCCTCACCCGCTTGAGGTAATCGGTTTCTTGAACTCCCGCAGGCGCTAAAGCACCACTGAGCGCCTCACCCCTGACTTGAGAAAGCTGGAGATGCCTGATATCCCGGTAGTGCGAAGCTTGCAATCTCACCGTGTCGCGCTCTACACGTACTCCCAAGAGTGGAGAGGACTGAAACTGCATTAAAGTCATCCCTGATTTATCCGTGAGAGTGTAAGAACGCCCCTCTCGCACGATTGTGTAGTCATCCGCCTGATAAACTCGCCCCCCATTTGAAACTTGAGAATGGAACAAAGTCTTCAAAGATTGAGCAGCAGCATGTTCGCGACGTAGCGTCGAGAGTGATGTCATAGACTGAGTAACGAAAGCGCGAGTACGCTGCCACCAACTTGTCTGGGTGGGTTTTGCCAGCCGCTGTTGAATCAGGTTCTCAAGAGCCTGTGCCAATTCCTGTTGTTGCCCCTGAGGCTGAGTTTGAAGCTGCTGGATCTGTTGTTGTTGCCGTTGCAATTGAGCGCGTGTCTCATTCAATTCAAGGGTGAGCATCTGCTTGAGAGAGCTGTCTGGTAATTGGTCAACCGATGACCTCACCCGCTCCACGCCTCCCTCTTTTACCTTTGTTAGCTCTGGAGTTTGCCCTAGCTTTCGTCTTGATGGTTCATAGGAAGCTGCGTGTCTCAAGGAGGAGTCAAGAGCAGAAGTGGTTGAGTCAGATGCTGGTAAAGAACTCTCCCCCTGCATCCCCTGCATTCCTTGCTCCTCTATCCTGGGAATATCTGCTACCCCTACATCTGCGTTTCTCCCTGTCTCCGCATCCCTACGTCCGCTCTCAGTAACCCGCTCTTTTTCTAAAAATTCATTAATGATTACCTTGCCTGATTCATCAGTTTTTAGAACCACTTGTCCATCGACTTCAATTGTCTTGGAACAAGCCGAATCGACTACATTGCCTACACTGGTATGCCTTAATTCTTCAAGTTGCTCGATTAATTCAGGAGTTAATTCATTACGAAACGTTTCTCCAATTCGACCGTAAACAACTCTCTTGCCATCAGTTACTCGAATATCCCTAGATTTATTCTCTTCACTGCGTTGAGGCTCTAGATTGAGAAGCTCTTGCAACCACGCTTCAACCAAGCGCTGATAATGCGCTTGAAAAGTGGCAGCATCTCCTTGAGAAACAGTAAAGATTGACATGACACAAAAGCTCCCATCTAAACGAGACTTTGCGTAGCCTCAGATTGGACTATCAAACTCAAACGATTGACCACAATCTCATCATCCACAAACAACAGCGCCAATTGGTCATCCAAACACCAAGCGATGAACTCCGAGGGCTGCTCTAAAAGTCTTTGAGTCTCATAAAGCACACCCCAAGCTTGTCCATACAGCAAACCTTGCTGATCGAAAACCTCAATGACAGAAGCTGAATAATCTGATGCTAGAGGTGACGCATTGAGGGCGGATTGTACCCGACACGCCCAACTGGGATACTTAATCAAAACTTCCTGAACTCGCTCACTATACATAAGCACTACCCCCTAGAAAAATTCCGCCAATTCTTCGGCAGTAGGAGCCGAGATAGGCTCACTCGGTAGCGGGAACAACGCCTCAGCTAACGCTCTACGCTCTTCAAATTGTTCGCGTCTTTCCTCATCCGTAACGCTATAGGAATTAGCTGCCACTAACCTGGGTCTAATCGTGTCCCACTTCTTCTCTGACCAATTCATCTCATCAATGTCTTCTTTTGGGACTTTTACAGGCTGAATCAGAGGAACGTAAGCTTCGCTCTGACGGACATAAGCTGGGTTAATGACTACAGCTTTTCCAGTTCCCAACTTGAGAAATTCGGCTGGTTCTAGGAGAAAGCGCTTCTGATGTTGCTCGTTGAAAGACTTACTTCCTCCGCCCTTACCCGTACTCCTAGATTTGGATTGAAATTGAATTTCTTGCTCTCCTAAATAATCCGCAAACAACTTAGCGCTGGTAGGGTCTTGAGGGTTGAAAATAAACTTGCTTGCCGTTCCCCCTACAATGGCTTGAGCGAGTTCTTTGCCGTAAGCTTTCTCTAACTGGCTGATATTCTGGTATCCCAAAATTCCGCAGAAACCATCTTCTCGGTTTTCGTTCAACCAATTCACTAAGGCTGGCAAATACAAAGTAGGCAACTCATCGAGTGCCACTATCAATGGGTCTTGACGAGGCACGGTTCGTGATACATTTCGGGATACTATCATGTGTAAAATTGCTGCCAAGAGCGGTCCGACAATATCCCGGTTATTCCGGTCTAACCCGAAGATGATTAATTGCTTACCATCTAAATCCAGCGGCAGGGTCGTATTGCCACAAAATGCTCCTACAAAGTCTTTCTTGAGAAACCGTTGAAAAATCCTCTGAGCCGTACCAACAATACTGGCAACGGTTTTATCACTATCTTTTACGCTAATGAGCTGAGAAAGTGGTCGGGTTGTCCAAACTTTCAGCTTTCCTTTAGACGCTGCCTCTAATCGTTGAGGGAGTTGATCTAAACTCAAAATGGCTTGAGCCATCATCAAGTCACAATACTTGTCATCGCCAGTAAGGGTCTTGACGGCTTTGGTTACGAGTAGAATCCCCTCAATCAAACTGTCCCCAGCTTCTTCAAAGAACTTATCCCCGCCGTTGTTGCCGCCGCCTCGGTCAAAGTTGCGGTTGATGACATTGGATAGCTGACCCGCTGCGATCGCATCCTCTTCATCCTTAATCAAATCCAGCGGGTTACACACTTCACTCTCAGGAAACCCAGGCGCAAATACGCGCACGGTATAGCCTCGCTTCAGGGCATAAGCAACTGCCCGCTTCGTCTGCGCTGGGTACTTGAAATCGTACAAGCACATAGGAAAACCCTGATCTAAAGCGGAACGAATCAGAGGGTCAATCACACTGAACGTTTTGCCAGAACCCGCTGCCCCAATTGCCGCAATTCCTCTTTGAGCATCTGGAACGTACAACGTGGGACTGCTACTAAAAACCTTGTCTAATTGCTTTTTCCAGGCGGGTGGGGGTGGAGTTTTAATCAGCCCCTTACTGTGCCAGTCTGAATTCAAGCGATCGCGCATGACAAACGGAGTTCCTACATAGAGTGCTACATTGTTACGCGACACTTTAACCATCTGTTTTTTAGCTTTAGAGGCAGCCCGCGCCTTCTCCTTAGAGCCTCCCCAATAGCTAGTAGCTGTTTTGCCTTTCTTGGCACTGCCAGACATAGCCTGAAAAGCCAGCATAGCGGCAAAACAAGAGAGCAGGATTAAGCCAGAAGGAGACCTCAATGAAGTGATTAACTGATTGCTCGTAGAAGTGATAGGATTCGTGTTCGCCGATGCGATTACTATTGGTTTTGAAAAAAGATTTGACATGACATACTAA